>JBDUBZ010000013.1:0-22235 GCA_040003745.1 Terriglobia bacterium | reverse complement strand
GTACATTTTCAACGTGGGAATTCACCGTGCTACCCTGGTGGTTCCTCCTTGGTTTCTTCCCCGTCGAAAACCAGCGCAAATTATGGCAATTCACGTCGCGTTGAACCATAAAACGCAGTATCGGTATGACCGGGCCATCTCGCTCGGACCCCAGATTGTGCGCCTGCGTCCGGCGCCCCACTGCCACACGCCGGTGCTGTCTTATTCCCTGAAGATCGAGCCCAAAAATCACTTCATCAACTGGCAGCAGGATCCTCACGCCAACTACCTGGCGCGCCTGGTATTTAACGAGCCGACAACACATTTTTTCGTCGAAGTGGATCTCGTGGTCGAAATGGCGGTCTTCAATCCTTTCGACTTCTTCCTCGAACCCGCCGCCGAGAATTATCCCTTCACGCTCGATGCCGCTTCCGCGCGCGACCTGCTACCGTTTCTCGAAACTGAACCTGCGGGCCCACTGCTCTCGTCGTTTCTCGCGGGAGTTCCGCTCGCTACCGTTCGCACCATCGATTTCCTCGTGATGCTGAACCAGCGCCTGCGCGATCGCATCGGCTACGTGATCCGCCTCGAGCCCGGCATCCAGACCTGCGAAGAGACGCTGGGGCTGGGCACCGGCTCCTGCCGCGATTCCGCATGGCTTCTGGTACAAGCTCTGCGCCATCTCAATCTTCCGGCGCGCTTTGTCTCCGGCTATCTCATTCAACTCGCGCCCGACGTCCGCCCGCTCGATGGAGCCCAGGGTCCGACCGCCGATTTCACTGACTTGCACGCCTGGGCCGAAGTCTATCTTCCGGGCGCCGGATGGGTCGGTCTCGATCCCACCTCCGGCATGCTCGCGGGCGAAGGCCACATCCCGCTCGCCTGCACGCCCGACGCCAGCAGCGCCGCCCCCGTCTCCGGCCTCATCCAGCCCTGCGAGACCTCTTTCCACCACGAGATGTCCGTGCGGCGCGTGCTCGAAACACCGCGCGTCACCAAACCCTACAGCGACACGCAATGGAACGGTATCCTCGCACTCGGCGAAAAGGTTGAAGCCGATCTCATCGCGCAGGATATCCGGCTGACCATGGGAGGTGAGCCCACCTTCGTCGCCATCGACGATCCCGATGGAGCCGAGTGGACCACCGCCGCCATGGGTCCGAACAAACGGGCGCTCGCCGTCGATCTGTTCATGCGGCTGCGCGACCGCTTCGCCCCCCAGGGCCTGCTGCATTTCGGGCAGGGCAAGTGGTATCCCGGCGAGCCGCTGCCCCGCTGGGCGCTCGGCTGTTATTGGCGCAAAGATGGCGTTCCGCTCTGGGAGGACTCAAGCCTGTTCGCCGATGAGAACACCGAGTACAACTACACCGCGGCCGATGCCCGCCGCTTTCTCGAAGCCCTCACCCGCCGCCTCCAGGTGAATCCCAGCTTCATCATCACGGCGTTTGAGGACGTTTTCTATTACCTCTGGAAAGAACGCCGGCTGCCCGCCAACGTCACGCCGGAGGATTCCAAACTTGAGAACCCGCTCGACCGCGCGCAGATGGCCCGCGTCTTCGAGCAGGGCCTCGGACGCACCGCCGACTACGTGCTCCCGCTGCGGCGAATCCCCACCCAGTCGGGCCGCCCCCGCTGGACCAGCCAGCCCTGGTTCCTCGCCACTCCCCAGCTTTTTCTGGTGCCTGGCGACTCCCCTATGGGCTATCGCCTGCCCCTTGAATCTCTGCCGTGGACCCAACCCGAAGACATGGAATGGAGCTTCGATCCCGATCCCTTCCGCCAACGCGAAGAACTCCCGCCCGCGCCAGTCCGCAAAAGGCATCTCTTCGATGGGCCGGCCTTTTCCGACGACCCCATACTGCGCGAGCCAAAGCCCGAAGAGCCCGGGAAGGGCGAATCGGCGAAGTGGGTCGCACGCCCCGCCCTTTGCGTTCAGGCCCGCGGCGGAAAAGTCTATATCTTCATGCCGCCGGTCGAATTTCTATCGGACTACCTCGACCTCATCGCGGCCATTGAAGATACCGCCGCGCACCTGCGCATGCCCATCACGATTGAGGGCTACACGCCCGCCGGCGACCCCCGCATCGGCGTCTTCAAAGTGACCCCCGACCCAGGCGTCATCGAAGTCAACATCCAGCCCGCCGCCTCGTGGGATGAGCTTGTCGAAAACACCACGGACCTCTACGACCTCGCCCGTCTGAGCCGCCTAGGCACCGAAAAATTCATGATCGACGGCCGCCACGCGGGTACCGGCGGAGGCAACCACATCGTTATCGGAGCCGCACTCCCCGAAGACAGCGGCTTCCTCCGCCGCCCGGATCTGCTGCGCAGCATCGTCGGCTTCTGGCAGAATCACCCGTCGCTCTCTTATCTCTTTTCGGGCCTCTTCATCGGCCCCACCAGCCAGCATCCGCGCATCGACGAAGCTCGCAACGATTCGCTTTACGAGATGCAGATCGCCTTCAATCAAGTGCCCGATGCCGGCGCGCCCAACATCACGCCATGGCTCGTCGATCGCATTTTCCGCCATCTGCTGACCGATCTCACGGGCAACACGCACCGCGCCGAAATCTCGATCGATAAGCTCTATCCCCCGGAATCCGCCTCGTCGCGCCTGGGCCTTATCGAAATGCGCGCCTTCGAAATGCCGCCGCACGCCCGCATGAGCCTCGCCCAGCAGTTGACCGTGAGAGCGCTCATTGCCCACTTCTGGCGCACACCCTTCAAGCGCACACTCACGCGCTGGGGAACCGGCCTGCACGATCGCTTCCTGCTGCCTTACTTCGTCTGGCTCGATTGGCAGGACGTTCTCGCCGAACTCCGCGCCGGGGGCTACGATTTCAAGGCCGACTGGTTCGCGCCCCACTTCGAATTCCGTTTTCCCATCATCGGCTCCATCTCGCAACAAGGTATCCATCTTGAGTTGCGTTACGCCCTCGAGCCCTGGAACGTGCTCGGCGAAGAGACCTCGGGAGGCGCCACGGTCCGCAATGTCGATTCCTCGGTCGAACGTATGCAGGTACGAGTCACCGGCCTCATCGACCCGCGCTTCGTTGTCCTCTGCAACGGCCGCCGCGTTCCGCTTCACCCCACTGGCGCGCGCGGCGAATTCGTCGCCGGTGTGCGCTACCGCGCCTGGCAGCCGCCCTCCTGTCTGCATCCGAATATCCCGGTCCACACCCCGCTGGTGTTTGATATCGTTGACACATGGTCACGGAGCGCGATCGGCGGTTGCACGTATCACGTCGCTCATCCGGGCGGACGCGCGAATGAAGATTTCCCAGTGAATGCCAATGAAGCGGAGAGCCGCAGGCTGGCACGTTTCAGCGCCACCGGCCACACCCCAGGTCAGGTGGTTTTGCCTCCGGAAGAAAACAATCCCGATTTCCCGCTGACGCTCGATCTGAGATGGACCTGATCCGACCCAGGAATGCTCGCAGAACTCCTCCAGACTCCCTTCGCCGATAGCTCGGTCTACAACGAACTGGCGCCGGACGGAGTTACGCCCCGCCCTCACTGGGCCCCCTTCATCGATTCGCTCACCAGCCTTGGTTCCGACGAGCTGGCCCGCCGCTGGGAACGCGCCGAGCGCCGCATCCGCGAAAACGGTATCACCTACAACATCTATACCGACCCGCAGGGCAAGAACCGCCCCTGGGCCATCGATCCCGTGCCGTTTCTCGTCCCGCCCGAAGAGTGGCGTTATATCGAGGCCGGCATTACCCAGCGCGCCGAACTGCTGAGCCGCATTCTCGATGACATTTACGGGGAGCGCCGACTGCTTTCGAACGGCTCTCTTCCCGCTCCCCTTCTCTTCGCCAACCCCGCCTTCCTGCGGCCGCTCGCGGGAGTGGGCATACCGCCCTCTTCCCGTCTGCACATTCTCGCCGTGGATCTCGCACGCTCGCGCGATGGGCAGTGGTGGGTGCTCGCCGACCGTACGCAGGCGCCTTCGGGCAGCGGCTATGCGCTTGAAAACCGCACCATCGTGTCGGACGTACTGCCCGACATTTTCCGCCTGTCGAACGTGCGCCGTCTCGCGCCGTTCTTTCGCGCTCAGCGTGATGCGCTGGTTGCACTGGGACAATCCGACAAGCCCCAGGTGGTGCTGCTCACGCCCGGCCCGCTCAACGAAACCTACTTTGAGCATTCCTACCTCGCCCGCTATCTTGGCTTCCCTCTTGTCGAAGGCGCGGATCTCACGGTGCGCGACCGCAAGGTTTTCCTCAAAACTGTGGAAGGCCTGCGCCCCGTAGACGTAATTCTGCGCCGCGTCGACGACAGCTTCTGCGATCCTCTGGAACTGCGCGGCGAATCCTTCCTTGGAGTCGCTGGCCTGGTCGATGCCGTGAAGGCCGGCAATGTCACCGTCGCCAACAGCCTGGGCAGCGGCGTGATCGAGACTGCGGCCATCATGCCTTTTCTCGCGGGGCTTTCGCAGAAGTTGCTGGGCGAACCCCTGAAGCTCCCGTCCGTGGCCACCTGGTGGTGCGGTCAGGAAAGCGCTCTCCGCTGGGTGCTCGATCATTTGCATCAAGTCGTTGTCAAACCCGCCTTCCCGCGCCGCGGCGTGGAGCCCATCTTTGGAGCCGAGCTCGGCCGGGGCGAGACCCAGCGCATCTCCGATCAACTCCGCGCCAGGCCTTTTGAATATGTGGCGCAGGAACAGGTCGCGCTCTCCACCGCGCCCGTCTGGGACCACGGCCAGCTGCATTCGCGCAGCCTCGTTCTGCGCACCTTCGTGCTGAACACTGGAACCGGCTGGATGGCGCTGCCCGGCGGCCTCGTGCGCGTCGCCGGCGCCGAGGGTCCGGTGGTCTCCATGCAGAAGGGTGGTCACAGCAAAGACGCCTGGGTGCTTTGGGACCAGCCCATCGAAACCTTCAGCATGCTTCGTCCGCGCGGTCAGCCCGTTGAGATCAACCGCGGCTCGGTCGATCTGCCCAGCCGCGCAGCCGACAATCTCTTCTGGCTGGGGCGCTATGCCGAGCGCGCCGAGTGCATCGCGCGCCTGCTGCGCTGCATGATGAGCCGTGTGCGGCGCGTGACCGGCGCGCAGCTTGCCTGCCTCTTTCACCTGCATGCCTGCTTCGATGAATCCGAACCGAAATTGCCTAAGGACAGGCCTGCCACCGCCCGCGATCTCGAAGAAGAGCTGATCTCGCTCATGACGGATGCCGGCCGCTCCGGCAGCCTTGCCTCGACGCTTGACGAATTGCAGCGTGTGGGCGGCCAGTTGCGCGAGCGGCTTTCAACGGACATGTCGCGCCTGGTCGTCCAGCTCGCTGAATCCGCCAATGTCGAAAGCTACATGCTTTTCTCCGAATACTCCGCGGTTCTCGATGGCTGCCTTGAGCTGCTCTCCGCCTTCTCCGGCATGGAGCGCGAAAACATCACGCGCGGACCCGGCTGGCTCTTCCTCAGCCTCGGCCGCCGTCTGGAGCGCGCCATGTATTCGGTGCGCCAGCTGCGCGAGCTGACCTCCATGTCCGACGATGCCACCTGGCCGTTCCTCGACTACCTGCTCGAAGTCGCCGACAGTTCCATGACTTACCGCTCCCGCTACTTCACCACACTGCAGCCTGTCGCGGTGCTGGACGTTCTGATGGCGGATGGCACCAATCCCCGGTCGCTCGAATTTCAGCTGGTTCATCTGGCCGATCTGTACCAGAAGCTCCCCAGGCATGTTCCCGAAGACCTCGAAGCCATGAGGCATGCCATCACTCTGCTGCATAGTCTCGATCCCGCGACCCTGAACTATCCGCTCCCCGGCGCCACGCCCGACAATGACACCCGTATCCATCTGAACCGCTCGCTCGGCTATCTTCAGGACCTGCTTGACTCATGGGCCGACAATGTCGCGAGCACCTATTTTGGCCACGCCAGGACTTTTCCCATAAGCATAGGCGGATGACCTACCGGATCGTTCATCGCACCACTTATAAATACAAGCATCCGGTTTCCTTCGGCAACCATGCCGTCTATCTGAACCCGCGCACGGATGAGCGCCAGCGCTGCGAGGCTTACCAGCTGACCGTCGACCCGCTACCCGCCACCCACAGCGAGCGCACCGACTACTTCGGCAACCGCGTCAGCTTCTTCACCGTCCAGGAACCGCACGATCAACTCGCCATCGAAGCCCGCAGCGTCGTCTCCCTCGACCCCGCCGAGCCATGGCCTGAGCACGGACCCGCCTGGGAAGAAGTGGCCCGCTCGCTGCCAGGCGATACAACTCCCGCCGGCCTCGACGCCTTTCAGTTCGTCTTCGAATCGCCCCGCATTCGCCCTGGCCCCGATTTCGCCGAGTATGCGGGGGAGTCGTTCACCGCCGGCCGGCCGCTCCCCGAAGCTCTGCTAGATCTCACCGCGCGCATTCACCGCGAATTCCGCTACGATTCCAAAGCCACCAACGTCCGTACGCCGCCCGAAGAAGTCCTGCGCGAGAAGAAGGGTGTCTGTCAGGATTTCGCCCATCTTCAGATCGCCTGCCTGCGCTCGCTTCGTCTGCCCGCCCGCTACGTCAGCGGTTACCTGCGCACGTATCCGCCGCCCGGCCGCCCCAGACTCATCGGAGCCGATGCATCGCACGCCTGGCTCTCGGTCTACTGCCCCGGCTCCGGCTGGCTCGATGTCGATCCCACTAATAACGTAGTGCCGTCTCAAAGCCACGTCACCCTCGCCTGGGGCCGCGACTACGGCGACGTCAGCCCCGTGCGCGGCGTGATCCTGGGCGGCCGCGACCACAAGCTCGACGTAGCCGTGGATATGGAACCGCTGGAATAGTTGTTCGGGGCTCCCGTTCTATTGGGCTTGCTCGCACTGGGCGGCTCCGATGATGGTGTACTCGAACGCTGTGGCGTACAGCCGCTCAAGGGCGAGTTCACATTGCGCGCCTTCGCACCCTGGTTGCCTGCCTAACCACGCCGCGAACGGCGAACGAAACGCATCCAACCCCCGAACTTGACCTTCCGGCCCGAAGTAGTATTGAAGGTCCATCCGGCGAGTGTAGACCACAACGCACCCGCCGAACTCAAAGCGACCGCAAATGGAATCCGCCATCCGCATGGATCACCTGCCCGGCGCAATAATCCAGATGCCCCTCGGCAATCGCCCGCACTACCCGGGCAATATCCGCCGCCTCACCCATGCGCCCCTGCGGCAGCAACCCCGCGGCGATCTTCTCCTCGTACACCTTCTCCACCTTTGCGATCATGTCCGTACGAATCACACCCGGCTGAATCTCGAATACCTGAATCCCCTCCCCCGCCAGCCGCTGCGCATAAACCATTCGCGACATGCTCTCGCCCGCTTTCGAAATGCAGTATTCCGCCCGGTTCACTGACGCCGCAAACGCCGAAATCGAAGACACGAAGACGATCCGCCCAGCCCCGCGGCCCAGCATCCAGACCGCCGCCAGCTGCGTCAAAAAGTGCGGCCCCTTAAGGTTCGTCGCCATCAGTTCATCGAAGCTTTCCTCGGTCGCTTCGAGGACATCCCGCCGTTCCCGGGGCGCAATTCCCGCATTGTTCACCAACAGATCGAGGCCGTCCGGAAACAGCCGCCGCGCGTGCCCGATCAGCGCTGCCCGGTCCGCCGCTTTCGAGATATCGCATCGGAAAATTTCGCATCCCGTCTCGTCCCGCAGACTCTCCGCCTGCTGCAGGCTTTCAAGGTAAGTTCCCAGAACCCGGTGCGTCGATGACAATTCTTTGGCGATCCCCCGCCCAATCCCACGGCTCGCTCCCGTTACGATTGCGTTCACCTGGTAAGTTTACGCTTTGATATCCTGAATTTTCATCCCCATTCTCTCTGAGGTAAATCCGAATTGGCATTAGTGGAAGGTTGTAAGCACGAGCTTGAAGTTTCGATTCCCGCCGACGCAGTCGCGAGCGAAACCGGTGTTGTAACGGAGACGTTCCGTCAAAAAGCGCACTTGAAAGGATTCCGCTCCGGCAAAGCTCCCCTCTCGCTCGTCCGCAAAAACTTCTCCGGCGAAATCCGCCAGCAGGTTCTCGAGAACCTGGTCCCGAAGTTCTTCGAAGCGAAAGTAAAGGAAGAAAATCTTCATCTCGTGGGCACTCCGAACATTTCGGATGTACATTTCCACGAAGGCGAGCCGCTCCGCTTCAAAGCGCAGTTCGAGGTTTACCCGGAATTCAGCGTTTCGGAATACAAAGGCGTCGAGGTTCCCTATTCCGAGCCCGAAGTGACCGATGAAGACATCGCAAAGCGCGTTGAGGAAATTCGCGACGGTAAAGCCACCTACGCCAACGAAGAGCCGCGCCCGCTGGCCGATGGCGACTACGCCGTGATTTCGCTTGAAAGCCTCGCCGGTACCGACGAGCCCGTCAAATCCGACGAAGTGCAGATTCTCATCGGAGGCCCGGAGACCATGCCCGGCTTCACCGAAAACCTGACCGGAGCTTCACCCGGCGATGAAAAGGAATTCGACGTCACCTACCCCGCGGAGTATGGCCGCGAGCAACTCGCCGGCAAAACGATCCGTTTCAAAGCGGCCGTGAAGGGCCTGCGCCGCAAGGAACTGCCCGAGCTTAACGACGAATTCGCGCAGGATCTCGGTGACTTCCGTACAGTAGACGAGCTCAAAGAAGCCGTGCGCAAATCGATTCTCGGCCAGCGCACCATGGAAGCCCAGCGCGCCGCCAAAGACAAGATCGTCGACAAGCTTGTGGATGCGAACGACTTCCCCGTCCCCGAAGCCTTCGTCGACCGCCAGATTGAAAACCGGGTCGATCAGCGCCTGCGCGCGCTTGCGCAGGAAGGCGTCGATCCCAAGTCCTTCAACCTCGACTGGTCGAAGATCAAAGAAGCGCAGCGCGATCAGGCCCTGCGCGAAGTGCGTGCGTCATTGATTCTGGGCAAGGTGGCCGAGCGCGAATCGATTGTCGCAACGAACGAAGAAGTGGATCGCGAACTCGACCGCGTCTCCCGTCAGGAGCGCGAAGCCGTAGCCTCGGTGCGCAAGAAACTGCAGCAGAATGGCGGCCTGGATCGGATCGCGGCCCACATCCAGACCGAAAAAACGCTCAACTTCCTCTTTGATAACGCCGCCAAGACAGCGGTCACAACCTAAGATTCACATCGAGCCCGCGGCGCCACTATCCGCATACCAAGAAAAATCGCGACCTTCTCACGTCACCGGCGCGCGTTCCTGATCAAAAAAGAAGGGCGGCTGAAATACGCCGCCCTTTTTGAAGTCCTTAGATATGGCAACGCGGCGATAAAGGGCCGCTACCGCCTTATTTGCGACGCCGCAATACCGCCAATCCCGCCAGCGCCGAAAAGCCCAGCCAGATCGTGCCAGGCTCGGGAGTTCCCAACCCGACAAAGCCACGGATCTCACCGCCGGGGAACGTGGAAGAGTGGACATTCACGTAAGCCGTTCCGCCATTCAGACCCGCAATCAGGCTCGATTCGCCCGAGGCGCCCAGCAGAGCCAGCAGGTCGAATGTGTTGGAAAAAGTTCCGCTCGTCAGACCGGGCGTAAAAGTTGTGAACGGGACAAGGATTCCGGCGTTCCCAGAGCCCGGGACTGCGGTGCAGCAATGAATGTGATTGCCCGTGCCGCCCGCGACCAGGAACATTTTCCTTCGCGCCGTTCATGAACGCGCTGTATACCGTCGACGCCGATGCGTAGCTCGATATCAATAAAAAGCCGAATGCCGTAAGTAAAGCTGTGCGAATGCGGTATCTCATATGACGATTCCTTTTTTGGCGACCTGAATGGTCCTTACGAGTCTTTCATATGCCACCCCCGGAAGACCTGTCGGGCATGTAAACAAGTTGTAAAAATCGTGCTTACCAGCACCACCACCCGCGTACCCAGATCGAGCCATCGAAAAGCCGGTCCACGTACACGATTTCCATGCGACCATCCTGCATCTGATGTGCATCGATCACACCAGGCTCACGTATCCCTACAGCGGCCGCGATTTTCGGCTGACAGATGTCGCCGGCAATGTTCTGCACGACATCATCGCTTGAAATTTATTAAAAATTGACGCTTCGGTGTGTCAGAAACCACACGGTTCGCTTAGAATGGAAGTGATGGGTGGTACCCCTAGTACAATTCGGCCTTTATCCGTGATATGCCTGCTGCTGCTTGTAGCGACACCCAGTTATGGGTATGTCGACCCCAACACGACGGGATTGATTACGCAGGTTCTCGGACCTGTTTTGGTGATCGCTGCAACAGCCGCAACATTCCTGCGCAAACAGGTCGGATCTGCCTTTAGCTGGATCGCAAATCGCGTCTTTCCGAAAAAATGACGGATCGGAACGACCGTTTCGGGCGTGTGCTCTTCTCTCTTTGGCTGCGTCTGATTGTCGTTGCCGTCCTTGGTCTCCTGATCGCAGCGAGTCCCAGTTTTCCGAACCTGATCGCCGGCTGGCGCTACTACGAGACGAGTGGCGAAATCCTCTTCGGCATCGCGGTTCGCGCCGTATTCATCGGAGTAGCGGGCGTCGCGCTGGCTGCCCTTTGCGCCGTCGCCGCCGCTCCGTTCCTGTTGAATGTCTCCACGCGCACCAGCCGGGCATGGGCCGTTACCCGCTTAGCCGTAGGCATTGCGGCGTTTTGCGATCTCTCAGTCGCCGCGAGAGTGGTGCTCACCCCGCTCACACGATCAATGGGCCTGATCTGGTTTCCCATTATGATCGTTTACATCATTGGCTTCTCAGTCGCGATGCTGTTCCCGCGCCCACGCCAACAGATCGTCACCAGCCTCGATGGACTTCTGAGCGAAAAAGCGACCAGACGTACCGCAATGACCGTCGGAATTGCCAGCGCCGGTATGGTCGCCGCCGAATTCACCATGGGCAGGGTTGCGGCTGCCACTGCCTCCTCCGCACCCGCACGCCGCGTGGCGGGGCCATCCCGGCCCAATGTTCTCGTGGTGACTTTTGACGCCCTGACCGCGGAGGATATGTCGCTTTATGGCTACCGACTCCCAACGACGCCCCGAATCGAAGAATTCGCCAGGCGTAGCTCCGTTTTCACCAATTTCTACACTGCGTCCACTTTCACTACCCCAGGCGTCGCGACTTTGTTTACGGGGCTTTATCCTTCCGATCATCACGTCTATCATCTGCAGGGACGCTTCACTCCCGATATCGCCCGCAAAGCACTGCCACGTCTCATGCGCGAAGCCGGCTATACTACCGGCGCGTCCACCACCAGCCCCTTTGTTTATTGCCTTCTCGAAGACATCGCTACGGATTTCGACCACTTTCCGGATTCCGTCTATCGCACCGATGGGCTAGATCTCTGGGGGGCGACAAAAATCCTGCATCAGCGCCAACCCTTCGGGCGTCGCGCATCGGAATTCACCGATGTCGAGAAACTGCGCGATTACCCGGCGAACAATCTCGCGAAGTACAGTCCTCGTCTGTTCGCCCGGACCAAATCGGGATACTCCCCGGAGGCGAATTTCGCGCAGGCCCGCCAAATTATCGACAAGATGCCGGAGGGCTTTTTTCTCTGGGTGCATTTGTTCGCACCTCACATGCCCTATCTCCCCGATGAACCGTGGATGGGCCGCTTCCTGAAATCGGACGAACTCAGATCGACTTACCAGCAAAATCGCTACTTCGGGCTCGGTCCATATTACAAACCGGAATCGCAGCCTGAGATCGACAAAGGCCGTCTTCGCTACGACGAATTCATCGCCAATGCGGACAGTGCCTTCGGCTCGTTTATGAGCAGCCTCGAAAGTTCCGGCAGGCTAGCCAACACTTCCGTGATCGTCAGCTCGGATCATGGCGAAAGCTTTGAGGGTGGATATCAGGGGCATGGTAACGACGCTCAGAATCGTCCCCTGCTTCACATTCCCCTGATTATTCGAATGCCTGGCCAGCAGGAAGGCAACAGAGTGGCGCTTACGGCGGACGCAACTTCGGTGGCGCCAACGATCCTTGAGATGGCGGGAATCGCGAGACCGGAAGGGATGCGCGGCCAGTCCCTCATTCCGTGGTTGAAAACGGCTGAGCTCCCGACCCGGGTACCGCCCGAAAGTGGGGGTTTGGCCTTCACCCAATACCTGGCTCGCAACAGCATCTTCCGCCCTGTCCGGGAGGGAACTGTCGGGGTGATCGATGACCAGCACCAATACGTCCTGGACCTGTCCTCCGGTAAAGGAAGGCTGCGGACGTTAGAGGAAGCCCACATCTGGGACCTGGACCGATCGGCCGACAATCCTGCCCTTGCGAGAACGCTGCGGGACGCCATCTACTCCCGCTTCCCGGATCTGCCGCATCAACACGGCTAATAACTACCACCCGCACCATTTTTTATTTATAAAGACACTTCTTTTTAGTCTAAAATAGGACGCATGAAAGGTTGTAGTTCCCGGACACGCTCCGATTATTTCCCGCTCACCTCCTGCATTTTTCTGGGCGTGCTTCTCGCTGTTCCGGCCTTCGGTTATGTGGACCCGAATACCACGGGCTTGATTACCCAGGTCCTGGGCCCGGTACTGGTGATCGCCGCCACTGCCGCGACTTTTCTGCGTAAGCAGGTCGGGGCGGCCTTCAGCTGGCTCGTCGGTCGCGGCAGCTCCCGTAAATGAAGCCATCGCGCGCTCGCTTCGGGAGCGCTCTGATCTCACTGTGGCTGCGGCTGATGACCGTCGCGATTATTGGCCTGCTATTCGCCTCGATGCAATACGTCCCCGCGATTAAGGGATGGCTCTTTTACCAGACGCTCCCCGACGTGGCGTTCGGCATCGTGCTGAGATTAATCCTGGTCGCTCTGGCAGGAGCGGCGCTTGGCACCGTTTGCACCGTTTTCGCCATCCCTTTCCTGCTTCAGGAAGCATCGCGCGAACGCCGCGCCTCGAACTTCACGAAAATAGCGGTCGCGATAGCGGCCTTCGGGGATCTTTCCATCGCGGCCCGGATTTTGATTCAACCGCTCGCCTGGCGCGCCGGCTTCCATGCCTTTCCGATATTTATCCTCTATTCCATCGCGTTTGCTCTGGCCATGGCAATCCCGGCGCGGCGCCGCGCGATCGTCACCAGCCTCGACGGCCTGCTGGACGACAAAACGACCCGACGCACGGCAATGGCTCTTGGAGTATCGACAGTGGGCCTGATCGCCGCTGAAACGGTCGCCGGGAAAATGGCGTCTCCCGTGATCGCCTCCGCTGCCACAGCCTCTCGCGCCCTGCGCCCCGCCGGACCCAATATTCTCTTCGTGACGTTCGATGCCTGCAGCGCCGACGACATGTCGCTCTACGGCTACAAGCTGCCCACGACACCCTGTCTGAGCGCCTTCGCGAAGCAAAGCACCGTCTTCAATCAGTTCTACTCCGCCTCTACTTTTACGACTCCCAGCGTCGCCTCCATCCTCACCGGGCTTTATCCATCGGAGCATCGGGTTTACCAGCTCGAAGGCCGCCTGCGCCGCGAGAATGTCGGCAGGACGTTCACTCGTCTCATGCGGGAAGCGGGCTACACCACGGGATTTTCCACTTCGAGCCCCTACGTTCATTGCCTGATGGATGGGATTGCGCCGGATTTCAACTTCTTCCCCGACATGGCCTACCGCACCAAAGGTTTCGACCTCTGGCGGTTCACCAAGGCCTTCCACCAGCGCCAGCCCTACGGCAGCCGTGCCCGCGAGGAAATAGATCTGGAAGTGGTGCGGAATTATCCGGCTGATAATTTCGCCAGATACAGCTCTTTCTTCGCTGCGAAGGAGTCCGGTTATGCACCGGCCGCGAGCCTTGCCCAGGCGCGTTCGATTCTCGACCAGATGCCCGACGAGGGCTTCTTTCTCTGGGCGCATGTCTACGCGCCGCACGCGCCCTATATGCCGGACGCTCCCTGGCTGGGGCGCTTCCAGCCTCCTGGCAAGCCCTTGACCGCCTACGACCAGGAACCGTTCACTCTGCCGTCCAAATACGGTCCGGAGCTTCAGCCCTATTTCGAGCGGCCCCGCCGCCGATATGACGAATTCATGCTCCAGACGGACAGCGCCTTCGGTGCGTTCATGGCGGGCCTTGAAGGCTCGGGCCGGCTGCGCAACACCGCGGTGGTGGTCGCGGCGGACCACGGCGAGAGCTTTGAGGGCGGTATCTTCACGCATGCCAGCAAATTTCAGACGCGGCCCGAACTGCATATCCCACTCATGGTTCACATGCCCGGCCAGCAAATCGGCTCGCGCGTGGAAACCGCGCTCGATGAAACGGCGCTTGCTCCATCTCTGCTCGAGATCGCGGGCATGAAACGGCCCGACTGGATGCGCGGACAGTCACTGCTCCCGTGGCTCGGGCGCAACGATACGGCGCCGCCCGACCAGGGCCGGGCCTTCACTCAGTACCTGGCAACCAACAGCGCCTTCCGCCCTGTGACATCGGGCAGCGCCGGAGTCATCGACGGCAGTCATCAATATGTGCTCGATCTCGACACCGGCAAAGGCATTCTGCGGAGCATCGAAGAAGCCGTCAGCCGCGATCTGGATCGCTCCGCCCAGAATCCGGCGCTCGCGCACGCCCTGCGCGCCGAACTTTACGCGCGCTTCCCCGAACTTCCCCGAAAACAGGGATGAGCCGCCATTATCTCAATCTGAGCGGTGGCGCCTGGCGTCAGTTCCGGCGCAACTGGAAACTCGCCCCCACTCCCCTGCTGCTTTGGCAGACGTGGGTTCCGGGCACGCTCTTCTCGACCCTCGCCAGGTTACAGCACGCCACCGCCGCCGAGCAGTTGAAGGAGGCGAATTTATCGAATGCCCTGGTGGTTCTCGGCTATTGGCGTTCCGGCACCACGCTGCTGCACGAGCTTCTCTCGCTGGACGACCGGTACTGTTTTCCCACCACGCACGCCTGCATGAACCCGCACCACTTTCTGCTTACAGAGGCTTCCGCGCTAGCCAAAGGCGGCGCTTCGGTGCAGCGCCCGATGGACGAGATGGAGGTCCGCCCCGGCTCCCCACAGGAAGATGAGTTCGCATTTCTCTCGCTCGGCGCCCGATCACCTTATGAGGCGCTGGTTGCGCCGCAGCACCTGCGTGAGGCCCTGAAATTATCCGACCCGCACGATCTGAGCCCTGAGGACGAGCGGCGCTGGCGTTCCCTTTTTCTGGACTTTATGCGCGGTGTCTCGGTCAGAGGAGGTGGCCGGCCGCTGATCCTGAAATCCCCTACTCACGGCTTCCGCGTTCCAACTCTCCGCGAACTGCTGCCGGACGCGCGCTATGTCCTGATCGCCCGCGATCCCATGACCAACTTCGAATCCGTTGTACGCATGTGGCGCAAGATGTTCGAAGTCTATGCCCTGGGGCCGATTCCCCCGGACGATGAGATCCGCGAGGCCGTTCTGGAGGATCGTCCCCGCTTCGACCAGAAGATCGCATTGGGGACTGCCGGACTCCCTGCGAACCGCTTTACAACAATTACGTACGAAGCTCTGGCTGCGAATCCCGTTGAGGTGATCGGTCAACTCTACCACAAGCTGGAACTGGGGGATTACAACCCAGTGCGCGGCAGGATCGCGGCGGAAACGGCTAAACGCAGTGGTTACAAAGCCAAAGGCAGTTTGCCGTCGGAAGAGTGGCTGTCGAGAATTGCGCGTGAATGGGGTTCGGTGCTGGCGGAATACGCGCGACAGGCAGACCTAAAAAACGAAAGCTAATCCGCCCCGCAGGCTGCGCGGCGTATTGACCAGCAGCAGCGGCGATCCGCCTGTAGAGGCGATGGGCAGGTAGCCCTGCGCCAGCAGATTGCGAAGCTCCGCGGTCATCTCCATCCGCCAGGGCATGGGCTGCTTCACCACGAAGTTCAGTCCCGGTTCCGGACGTGAGGACTGCGTTGAAAACAGCGGTGCAGGCATGGACCTGGTGTAATTCGTCCACTGGTAGCTGGCGATGAACCGCGTCCCGCTGGCCTTGACCGTACCCGAGGTGCGAACGGTCAGAGCGGGCCGCTGTTCGGCTTCGAGAGCATGCCGCAGATCGCCGGCGGATGCGATGGGGCTCAACCCTGCCCGTGCCGCCAGCATCCCCGCCGTACCGTAAATCACGGTAACCCGGTAGTTGTCACCAAGATCCTGCGTTACGGAAGCCGTATAACCCGCACTCTGGAATCGGCCTGCATTAAACAGGGCACTGTTCGAGAATGCGTCGGGCAGCAGATCTTCTTCGAAACCCGCGGCGTCGGGATTGGCCACCATCAGCGCCAGATTTTTCACGGCCTGCCGATAGGCTTCGACCCGGTACTCACGCGAACCAAAGCGCTGCGAAAGCCCCAGTTCATAACTTTCACCGCGCTGCACCCTTGCGTGGCCATCGCCGAGAGTCACGCGGGGAACTAAGGCAAGCGCCGCCAGATCGCGCTGCAGGTCGGCATTCCGTTCCGAAGGACCGATGCCAAGTTCCGGCCGCGCATTGCCGGACGTATACGTAAAATCCGCTTTGCCATGGGCAAGCTGCCAAGTGAGTTTTCCGTAGGGACTCACATAGTGCAGATGGTCGAGGAAAGTGACATTGTCCAGTTCCATTCCGTACTCGGCTGTGATGGAATCCGTAAGCTGCGTTTTATCGGAAAAGCTCACCGCAATGCTGCGCAGCGCCGGGAGAGCGCTGTCCCCCGGAGCGCTTCCGGTCAGGCTCTGGCCCACGCGGGCAGGAACGAACATTTGGTGCATGGTGACGGAAACGGCGGGGGCCGCTCCCAGAAAATCACGGCTGTAGGTGGTCCGGAAAGCGGCGGCGGGAGCGCCCGAGGCAGCACCGTAACCGAGATTCCCGCTCACCCGCACATGATTGTCGCCATACACAGAGGTGGCGAAGGCGAACTGCGTGCCCAGATCGCCAGCGCCTGTGTCGGAGTTCATCAGGCTGCCATCGCTCGCCGAAATCCTCACCAGGCCCCGTGAGCCGGTAAAAACAGCCGTCTTTTCGTATCCGTGGAGCCTTTGCAGGGGATCGTCTATTGCTGGCAGCAGACGCAGGATCGGCCGCAAAGAGGAATCTTCCCGCAAAGCCCATTTCCAGTTGTCGTTCATCAGACTCCCGGTGGCGGGCACAGTCGAAACCAACTGGACGGAGCTGAAAATGTGCGACAGGTTGACTTCCAGCAGACTGCGCATTCCCGGCTTAACCTGCACGCGATCGCGGCTGGCGGGCAGGAAACTTGCAAGCGTGACGCGGATCGAATAGAGATCGGGCAGCAGGTCGCCGAAGGAGAATGTGCCGCCGTTATCGGTGGAAAGCCGCTGGAGGAGCTGTTCCTGGCGATTAAACAGCAGGACCAGGGCGCCCGGCTGCGGCCTGCCGCCGTGATCTGTCACTAACCCGCTCAGTTCACCGGCCAGGTGAATCGGAGAGGCCGCGTCGAGAGCGCACACCGGAATCAGCGCAGCGGCGAAAAGGCTCGCAACTGGCGCTAACCACATCGGGTAATACCCTCTCGCGCCCTTCATCTCGCGTGCACCAGATTACTCCTGCTGACTGCTAGTTTACCGTAAAATTCGCCTGCTGCTGCAAAGTCTGGTTGCCCTTCCGGTCCGTCGCCTTAATCTTCAGGGTATAGTTCCCCGGAGCCATTGCCTTCAGAGAAAGCAATTTTTCGACGACCACCTGGTTAGCCGAGGCATTCGGAATAGCAGACAACTCTTCTGAGAACGCCAGAACTTTTTCCGTGGTTCCCGCTTTGTTGATTTCGTACTCGATGATACCGTTGGGCTTTTGAGTCTTCTCGTCAGGCGCAAAGTTATACACCTGCATGTAGATTCCCATCTTTTCGTCGCGGCCGAACTTGTCGTTGATTCTGGGCCGAACCTTGGCATCGCCTATGGCGAACATGCCGCCGCCAATGCTCTTGCGGGGTAGTTGCGAAATCTCATCCGCCAGAATCAGGCTGCTGGCCGCCAGTCTTTCCTCCGCGAAGTGCGGCACGTCGAGGGCGGCCTCGTAAGTGGTGGTGGTCCCGCCGACGACATCTTTCGCAACCAGCACGAGCTTGTAACGGCCGGGCGCGAGGGGAATGGATTCCTGATAAATCGAGCGCTGGTGCTGGAATTTTTCGAGCAGCTCGTGCGGAATGGGCACCTCGAGATTCTTTTCGAAGGTGTAGACCGGGCGGCGCGTCATGGTGTAGATATGACCAAGCACTTCAAGATGCGATTTCTCGACGCCATCCTTGTTAGAAAACTGCAGATCCTTGTTTTCAAACTGCAGCGTCACATTCGCCATTACGGAGGAATCGGTGACGCGGATGTAATCGATGCGGGTCGACATGGGCAGCACGTTAAAGGTGATGTGCGTGCTGACCAGCGCCTCCAGATCTTTGAACTTTACAGCAGGCGCTCTCTGCAGTTTGGAGAACTGCTCAAGCCTTGAGAATTCATCCATGCTTTGCGGGGTTCCGCCGATCGGCGCGCCCAGGTGGGTGCCATCGGTCCGCTGGAAGCGGGCCGTTTTGGTGCTCAGGCCCATCTGCTCGGACATGGTGAGACCGGCGCCCGGCACGTAGAGCAATGCGTCCTTTTCCGACGGATCCATGGTCATGCGGTATTCGCCTGTCATGGTGGTATCGACGAATTCGATGTTGATGTCGCTCCCGATGCCTTCGATATAGCGATAGCGCCAGTCTTCGAAGGGATAAGTAGAGGTTTCGCCGCCGCCTTCGGCGGAGGGGCGCTGATAGGTCCCGCCGGAAGGATGAGAATCGATTTCATCGGGCGGTCCGAAGGTAATGTACATGCGGCCGCGATCGGCTTTCCAGCCAGGAATACCCGAAGCGTAATGTTCGTTCGCGTAGGCGATGCGGCGGTAGTGCTCTTCTTTGAATTCGTTCTCGTTGGTGTCCGGCGTGGGGTCGCGGCGGAGCCAGAAGCTTTCTACAAACTGCTCACGTTCTTCATCGGTGGCGAACTGCTTGAAGGCTTTTCTTTCTTCGTCCGTGATAATGTAGGCGACGTCCTCGTTAAGCCACTTTTTCCAGGGCGTTTCGAGTTCTTTTTTGAGCTGCGCCTCCTTCTTCTTCTTTTCCTTTTCGGTGAGAGGCTTTGCAACGGTTTCCCGTTTGCCTTTGCCGGATTTATCGGTGTTTTGGGCGATGGTGGGAGCCGTCGCCAGCAGCAGAGTCAGGCCGATAGACGAGACCCAGAGACCCTTAGCGCTCATGAATGATTTCCCCTAAAGAATGCGTAACCTTCAGTGTAACTCAGACGCGGGCCCCTGAAGCCCGGTTTCACCGCGCAAACTCGGCCAGCAGACGGTACACCGGGGCGACCGGCAGGCCTACCACGTTACTGTAGGAACCGTCGATGCGCTCGACGAAACGGGCCGCAAGTCCTTGAATTCCATAGGCGCCAGCTTTGTCCATGGGCTCGCCGGAAGCGACATACCAGCGGATTTCCTCGTCGCTGAGCGGGGCGAACCAGACCGCGGTCGAGAAGCATTCCTGCAGCAGGCGGTCATTTTCGCGGAGACAGACCCCTGTGACTACATCGTGGCGGCGGCCGGAAAGCGCCGTAAGCATGGATACCGCATCGTTGTCTCCAGAGGGTTTGCCGAGGATTTGCCCACCTACTGCGACCGTGGTATCCGCCGCCAGGATGATTTCGCCAGGCGACCAGCTTACGGCCCGGGCCTTCGCCGTGGCGACGCGCAGGACGTAGGCGTCGGGATTCTCGCCGTCGAGGACGGATTCATCGATGCTGGCGGCCCGGACCGTGAAGTCGAAGCCGGCGGCTTTGAGAAGTTCGGAGCGGCGGGGGGAGCTCGACGCGAGGATCAGCATGAAGAGCCCAGCATCAGTGGAATCGCTTCTCCCCGGCTTCGATGGCCACCGGGAGCACGTTCTGCTTTGGGGGCAGCGGACAGGTGGCGTAGGCGGTGAAAGCGCAGGGCGGATTCTCCGCCTGATTGAAATCGAGATCCACCACCCCATTGCGGGGCAAGGCGGCGTAGAGGAATCGGCCTGCAGGGTAGGTGGATTCGTCGGCGGTCTTGTCCTTGAAGATGAAGAAGAGATGGTCGTCTTCGGTGATGGGTTCGAGGCGCAGGGATTTCCCGGCGAGGCTGAATTCCGCGTATCCAGGTGAGGGTTCAGGGCCGGTCTGGCCCAGAACGTTCAGGATCGGAATCTGCCTGGGCTTAGGGTAAGCGACCCATCTGGCCTTGATGTCCCATGCTTGTCGAATCGGGAACCATTTGCAGCCGGGGAAGTTGCGCCGGGTTTCGGCGTCGGGGTCTTTAACGCGTATCCCCAGCTTCCCCTGCCGATCGATGAGCGTCATTTTGACGCCCGCGGCATCGACCACGTTCGGCGAACCGGGCGGCTTGTCCGATTTCAGCTCGACAGCCGCGCCCGTCGCCGGTTGATAGACCACTTTGCCGGACCGCACCTTCACAGATCCTCCAGGCACCTTCGTGGCGCCGTCTTTGAGCCAGATCAGATCGCTCACCGACAGCCAACCATCGGGCGCGCGTAAATCCGCCTCGTAGCCGGCGCGGAACTTATCCTCGTCCTGAACGAAGGACGAGCCCGCCAGCAACAGAGCGGCGATCCGGAGCGCGGCTGGCATGCTATTTCATGGGCGAGAAGTCGGCTGGGTCCATGAAGACGCGATCGACTTTGTCGACGATTTTTCCGTTGGCTTCCGAGGCTGTTTTGACCTTCACCCAGTCGGGATCGGCCTGGAAGGCGGCCCATGCTTTATCGGCATCGGCGCGGCTGGGGAATTCCAGGATGTAGATGAGAACGTAGTCCTTGTTGTCCTGCGGGATCCAATAGCCAACGCTCTTCATGTGGTGGCGATTAAAGATTTCGATGGTGTGGTCGCGAAAACGCGTTTTCAGGTCTTCCAGCCTTCCGGCGGAGGCGTGGTAAGTACGCAGCTCGAAGACGTGACTGGGAGTCTGGGCGCTCATCGCCGCGGCAATCAGAATAAAAATCGATATGAGTATTTTCATGGTTTTTACGATATCGCGGTCCTTTCGGGAATTGAGGCTGCGACGATCTGGGCGATGTCGAGCAGCTTCGGCGGTTCGGCGGAAACGGCTTTGAGGGCGTCGCGGAACATGGAGGCGCAGAAGGGGCAGGCGGCGGCCACAGTAGGCGCTCCCGTATCGACCAGTTCCTGCGCGCGGGCGATATTGATGCGCTTGCCTTTCTCTTCGCCGAGGAACATCTGTCCGCCCCCGGCTCCGCAGCAGAAGGATTTCTCGCGGTTGCGGGGGGCTTCGACGACTTCGACGGAGCGGCCGAGAACTTCGCGCGGCTCATCGTAGACGTCCCGATAGCGGCCGAGATAGCAGGGGTCGTGATAAACGACCTTTTCCTTCGAGACGGCCTCGGGCAGTTGGGCCTGATAGCGGGCCAGTAATTCGGAGTGGTGCTCGATCTGAACGGTCTGCCCGGCCTCCTGCCAATCGGTGCTCATGGTGCGGACGCAGTGCGGGCAGATGCTGAGCATCTTCTTCACGGCGCCGGCTTCGAGGGTGGCGAGATTCTCTTCGGCGAGCGTGGTGAAAAGAAGATCGTTGCCCAGGCGGCGGGCGGGGTCTCCGTTGCACTTCTCTTTGCGCAGAACGCCGAAGGTGATGTTGAGGTGACGCAGGATCTTTACCAGCGCGAGCACGGTTTCGCGTCCGCCGGGATCGTAAGCGCCCATGCAGCCGAGCCACAGGCAATACTCCTGCGAGCCGTCGTAGAGCGGGATCCCGTTCTTCTCGATGAACTTCTGGCGTTCGCCGGCGGCAATGCCGAGGGAGTTGCCGGTGCGCTCCATCGTAAGGAAGAGTTTGGTCCCGTAGGTGTCTTCCCACGCGCCTGTATT
Organism: Terriglobia bacterium; assembly: GCA_040003745.1. Taxonomy (GTDB): domain Bacteria; phylum Acidobacteriota; class Terriglobia; order Bryobacterales; family Bryobacteraceae; genus BOG-234. Next base: position 452 of record JBDUBZ010000013.1, on the reverse strand, counting down.
GACGGCTCCGCGGCGCATCCCAACGATCAAAGGCAGATGCTGAATGCCGACAGGGCACTGGAATTCGCAAGCTCCGCAGGTGGTGCACTGGAAGACGGCTTCTTCGGAAATGTGGCTGGCGAGGAGGGGCGTCTCAGAGGCGGGGCCGTCGGTTCTCAGGTAATCCCGCAGACCGAGAATAATTTCTTTCGGGTTTAGTTCTTTGCCGGTGTTGTAGGCCGGGCAGTGCTCGGTGCAGCGTCCGCACTCGACGCAGGAGTAGGCCTGGAGCGCGGCGATCTGCGTGATGTCCTTGCCTGTATCGAGCCCGAAGTCCTCATCGCCGGCAAGAGATGGAATCTCGCTGAAGGTGGACCGTTTGGCGAAGACGGTCGCGGGGCTCAAGATCAGATGCAGGTGTTTGGTGTGGGGGATCAGCGGCAGAAACACGAGCAGCGAGAGGGTATGCAACC
>JBDUBZ010000230.1:0-6659 GCA_040003745.1 Terriglobia bacterium | reverse complement strand
CCTGCAAAGCAGCCCGGTTGTCTGTATAGAACGGCTCGCCGTGAATACGCTCAGCCAAAGCCTTGTGAAGCGAGACAATCCAGTCCATTGTCCGCAATTGCAGCGTTCCCAGCCGGTCGTTCGGAACCGACCGCGATAAAGGAACCTGCCTCCCGTTTTCGTCATAAGCGGCACTGTAAACACTAGCGCTCGAAGACCCGTCTTCGAAATAATCCCGGCTCTCCGTCTCAATCGTGAAGGCCGCATTCGACGCCTCCTCAGGAGCCCATAGAACTGACGCCGCCCCCTTCGTCAGCACCAGAACAAACAAAGCCGCCGCTGCGATCGCACCCGCCCGCGGCATGAAGGAACCGATCCACCAGTTGCGCACGGGCCGGGCCACCGCCTGGCGAAATCGGTTGCGTACCCCGTCACGCAGGGAATCCGGCGCCATCGGCGTCTTCCATTCGTCCAGTATTTGGTCGAGCTCCTGATCGTTCATCGCGTCCTCTCCATCCGCGGCGCGTAGTGCGCCAGCATTTCCTTCAATCCGGCCCGTGCTCTTTGCAGGCGCGATTTAACGGCGCCCACGTCGAGGTCGAGCACGCCTGCAATTTCCGCCAGCGGCATCTGTTCGTAGTGGGCAAGAATCAGCACTTCTCTCTGCAACTCCGGCAACTGCCGCACCGCAACCGCAACCACGTCCCGCAACTCCCCTCTGAGAGCGGCCGCTTCGGGTGTGTGAGCGGGGTCCGCCCAGGGAAGCCGCTCACTTTCCGCACCCACCTTGCGGACCCGCTTGAGCCATTGGTTGCGAACCACTCCGTACAAGTAGCTGCGCAAAGACGTGCGCGCCCCATCGTAGGAACAACCGGGCTTCAGGAGTTCCAGAAAGCACTCCTGCACAATGTCCTCTGCGTCCGCCGCCGATCCCGTCAGCCTGCAGGCGAAGCGGAAAAGAGGCAGATGATGATCGTCAAACAGTTTGAGAAATGCACTTTCGCCGCCCTTGCGGGCTTCAAGTACAGGATCCATTGGTCTTCTGGAAAGTATTACCGCGAACCGCGAAAAGGAATCGAAAAAAACTTTACGGCGCCTTATACTCCACAATCGGCCCATTGATGAATTCCACCCGAAGCACCACGTCTTTCCGTTTCGCGATCGCTTCGTCGGGAGCGTCGAAACGCACTCCCACCGCCCGGTCTTCCGCCTCGCCAGGCTTAAAATCGTCCATCGCTTTCAGCGGCGGGTTGAGTTCCCCGCCCAGCAGAGGATAGTTCTGAAACACATTGGCGAGCGCCGCCGCGCCAATCACCTGCCCCTGAATCACCGACCCATCGAGGGCATCGAGCCGCGCCGTCACGTTCGCCACCGTTTTCGGACGATCGCTGTCGTTCCGCAGCCTGAAATCGAGCAGCAGGATCGTTTCGTTGTCGTCAACCTTCTGCGCCCGAACTTTCCCGATCGTCCTCGGCGCCTGCACTCTCGCCGAAGGTCTCCACAATGCAATCCCCGCCGCCGCGACCATCAGCACAGCGCCGAAAGCGATAAGGAACCCTCTGTTCATAACGCCGTCACGAAAGCTCACCCACCATATGCATGATGATTCTCATCGATTCGTTGGCATTCTCCATGCGCATCTTGTCGTCGCCATGGGTCTCGAGCCCGATGTGCCCCTTGTACCCGTCCTTCTGCATGGCTTCCAGAATGGCCTTCCAGTCGAACTTCTCCGGCCCATCTATCAGGTTTTTCGCCTTGAACTGCGCATTGAGCATGCGGTTTTTGGGAAGCGCCGAATAGCCATTCGGCCAGGGTACTTCATTCAGCGACTGCGCATTACCCGGGTCCCAGTTGAACCCGATCGTCTTCGAAGGCAGCAGTTCCATAATGGCTTTCACTTCGGGCGAAGTCCCGATGTTCTGCGAGTTCTCGTTCTCAATCAGCAGGTGCACCTTCGCCTTCTCGGCCATGGGAATCAGTTCTTCCATCGTCCTGACAATCAGCGGATAAGTAGTCTCTGGATTCGCCACGCGCGTCCCCGTGAAGACGCGAATCTTGTCTACGCCCAGAATGTTGGCGGCCATCAGCGCACTCGCCACATCGTCCTTGCGCCGGTCCCATTTCTTTTGTTCACCGGCGAGCCTGGATGCCCGCTGCTCCGCTGTTTCCGGCCGCATACGCACGGGCTCCGTTCCCGGCCACGTGAATTTAAACAGACTGGTATTCAGGAACGTGACCTTGAGCTTGTTCGCTCCCAGCTCGGCCGACCATTTCTTCAGCTCGGGCTCGGTCAGAAAGGTGAACTCTTTTTTCGTCTCGGGAACATTGCGCAACTCCACGCATTCCATCCCATACTTGTGCGCGAAGGCAATGGCATCCGCCTGCGTTCGTCCAATCTCATCCGTGATCGCACTAATGCTGGCTTTGGTGATGCGCGATTTCCCGGCCCGCAGCGGACCGGCCGCGAGCACGATTCCCGCGCCCGCTAACAATTCCCGTCTCGTCATGACTGAGATCATATCTCCTGAAACGATGTTTGAATCCGACCACAGCCATGGCCTGCTGATCGATGCCGCCGCCGGCCCCGGCATTCTTCACGGCGTCACCGGTGTCATTGCCGAGCATGAGGGCGATATCGGCACGGTATCGATCCTCGAAAATTCCGCCCGCGGCGCCCGCCTTTACTTCGAGGTGACCACCCCGCACTGGGAATCGATGCTCAAAAAACTGCGCACGCTCCCCATCGTGCGGCGCGTGGATCTCGTCAAAAGCATGGACGAGATCTACGGCAAGCGCGTCATCATCATGGGCGGAGGGGCACAGGTCGCCCAGGTCGCCATCGGTGCGATCGTGGAAGCGGACCGCCACAACATTCGCGGCGAACACATCTCCGTCGACACCATCCCGCTCGTCGGAGAACAACCCCTGGCCGACGCGGTGCGCGCCGTGCCCCGCCTGCCCCGCGCCCGTGCTCTGGTGCTCGCCGGGTCTCTCATGGGCGGAGACATCGAAGCCGCCGTCCGTGAAGTTCGCGCCGGCGGCCTGCTCGTCATCAGCCTTAACATGGCAGGCAGCGTTCCCGACGCGGCAGACCTCGTCGTCACCGACCCCGTGCAGGCCGGTGTCATGGCCGTCATGGCCGTTGCCGACACTGCCAAATTCACCGTTGAACGTCTGAACCGCCGGAGATTCTGACAGATGGCGGGGATTCTTGAGAATCACCCCGGCTATGGGCGAAGCCTGCTTGCGATGGCGACCCTCGCGCTCCAGCGGAATGATCGCCTTCGCGCGTTTAAACTGACTCGCCGGGCCGTCGCCTTTCCGGAAGTTGCAACCGCCGCCAGGGCGCTGCTCGCATCGCTCCTGCCCGGCTATCACGTTCCGATGATGAACGACGCCCGCCGCAACGAAGCCTGGGACCGCGCCCTGCGCCGCGCCATCCGCCCGGGCATGCACGTGCTCGAAATAGGAACGGGCGCCGGCATGCTCGCGCTCATGGCCGCCCGCGCTGGAGCCGGACTCATCACCACCTGCGAACGCGATCCGGTTGCAGCAGCCATTGCGACGGAAATCGCGGCCAGCAACGGCTACGCCGACCGGATTCACGTTATCGCAGAGGCCTCGCAGGATCTGACCCTGGACGCCCCAGCCGACCTGTTATTCTGCGACATCTTTTCCAACAACCTGATAGGCTTCGATCCTCTGTCCGCGATCGCCGACGCCAGATCGCGGCTGCTGGTCGCGAACGCGCCAGTCGTACCAGCCTCCGTCGCCATCCGCCTCGCACTCGCCCAATGGAGTGGTTATGAACGCTTCTGCCAAACCGGCCGCGCCGCCGGCTTCGACATCAGCCCCTTTTCATGCTTCGCCACTCGGCCACGAACCTTGCGAGTGGGAGATCCAGGCCTTCACCTCCGCTCCGCCGACTATGAAGCCTTCCGCTTCGATCTGGCCGCCCCTTCGCATCCGGCAGCCGGGCGTATCGAACTCCAGTGCGAAGCTGCCTCCAACGGAATCGTAAACGGAATCGTTCAGTGGATCCGCCTAGAACTCGACGCCGAAACCGCCCTCGAATCCCGCCCCGAGCCTGGCGCCGAATTCTTTTCCGCGCCCCATTTCCACCCCTTCGCGGAGCCGCTCGTCATGCGCGCCGGTGACGGTCTGCTCCTGACGGCAGCCTATGCCGGCAAAGAGCTGATCATCGGCCTGAATTAGGAAAAAGCAGGAAAGGCACAATCACCATCGCCTCATACGACATATTCATCGCCCACCCTGAACAAAATTTCCGATTCGTCGGTTTGTGTTACACTGGCTCTGATACAAACGAGTAAAGAGAAAAACAGGAGTAGTTACCCTTTAAGATGGCATTGGCGGGAGAAGCAAAGCGACAGGTCGTAGTTCGGAACCAGACTCACAAGTCGGATACCGGATCCCCTGAAGTCCAGATTGCGCTGTTAACCACTCGGATCGTCGAATTAACAGAGCATTTCAAGACACATAAAAAAGATCATTCCTCGCGGCGGGGGTTGTTAATCCTCGTGGCCAAACGCCGGCGGTTGTTGACTTACCTCAAGCGAAACAGCCCCGAGCGCTATAAGAACGTTCTCGTAAAGCTTTCCATCCGCCACTAGTTTAGCCGGGTTTCTTACTCTAAGCAGTGGAATTCGACCACTCGCCTTCGCCGCCCTTCATTCGGGGCAGCGATCCGATGGCTTGCGGCTTTTTCGCAGGTCTAATCCCTCCTCCTGTCAACTCCCCTCGCATAAATTGCCGCATTTTTTCGGCACGTACCAAAAAATTCGCCGAATTTTTCGGCAAAGTAAAGGAAGTCCGGGGAACGTAACCCGGCACTCACGAAATGAACGTACATACATTTGAAATCGATTTGGACGGCAAAAAGCTCACGCTTGAAACCGGCAAGATGGCCAAACAGGCCGGCGGCTCCGTTGTGGTCCGCATGGGCGATTCGGTCGTTCTCGTCGCGGCCACCACGGCGGCGAAGGCGAAGCCCGGACAGGGCTTTTTTCCGCTCACCTGCGACTATCGCGAATACACCTACGCGGCCGGCAAGATTCCCGGCGGCTATATCAAACGCGAAGGCCGCATGTCGGAAAAAGAGACCCTCACCAGCCGGATGATCGACCGGCCCATGCGCCCGCTCTTCCCCGATGGCTATCTCATTGACACCCAGATTATTGCCATGGTTCTCTCGGCCGACCCCGAAACCGACCCCGGTGTTCTCGGCATCGTAGGCGCCGGAGCCGCTCTGGCAATCTCCGATATCCCGTTTCATCACCTCGCCACCGCCGTCCGCGTTGGCATGGTCGATGGCAAATACATCGCAAACCCCACCTATACCGAAGGCCGCGCCTCGCGACTGAACATCATCGTCGCCGCCACCGAACAGGGCATCATCATGGTGGAAGCGGGCGCTCAGCAGGTCTCCGAAGAAGAAGTCATCGGAGCCCTCGAATACGGCTACGAATGCTGCAAAAAGATCATCGAAGTTCTGAAGCAACTCGTTGCGGTCGCGGGCAAGACAAAGAGAACCTACACCCCCGCCGCCGTAAATCAGGACCTCTACGCCGCCATCGAGAAGAAGGTCCGTGTGGATCTTACCGACGCGCTCAACACCAGTAAATACGGCAAACTCGAAAGCTACGCGAAGATCGATGCCCTGCACGAACAGGCCGTGGCCGAGGCGACGGACGAGCAGAAATCGGAAGCGGGAAAAATCTTCAACCTGCTGAAGGAAAAGATCTTCCGCGACGAAATGCTCGATGCCCGCCGCCGGCCGGATGGACGCAAGTTCGACGAAATCCGCGCCATCTGGGGCGAAGTGGGAATCCTGCCCCGCACCCACGGCTCGGCGCTCTTCTCACGCGGTGAAACCCAGGCGCTGGTTACCGCCACGCTCGGCACCAAAGACGACGAACAGCGCATCGAATTGCTCGAACCCGGCGAAGCAGTCAAACGCTTCATGCTGCACTACAACTTCCCGCCCTTCAGCGTGGGAGAAACCGGTTTCATGCGCGGCCCCGGCCGCCGCGAAATCGGCCACGGTGCTCTGGCCGAACGCGCCGTTACCGCGGTCCTGCCGGAAGAAGCGAAGTTTCCCTACACAGTCCGCGTCGTCAGTGACATTCTGGAATCCAACGGTTCGAGCTCTATGGCCACCGTCTGCGGCGCCAGCCTCGCGCTGATGGATGCGGGCGTGCCCATCAAAGCCCCGGTCGGCGGCGTCGCCATGGGTCTCGTGAAGGAAGGCGACAAATACGCCATCCTGACCGACATCGCGGGCGCCGAAGATCACTACGGCGATATGGATTTCAAGGTCGCCGGCACGAAGGACGGCATCACCGCCCTGCAGATGGATATCAAAGTTCCGAACGTCACCACGGAACTGATGAAAGAGGCGCTGGCTCAGGCCAAAGCCGGCCGTCTGCACATCCTCGCCAAAATGGACGAGGTGCTCGCCGCTACCCGCGAGGAGATGTCCCCCTACGCACCGCGCATTTACACCACCAAGATTCCGCAGGATAAGATCCGCGACGTCATTGGACCCGGCGGTAAGGTCATCCGCGGCATCATCGAACAGACCGGCGTGAAGATCGATGTCGAGGATGATGGCACCATCAACGTCGCCTCCAACGATCCCGAAGCGGCAAAAAGGGCGCTGC
>JBDUBZ010000229.1:0-6816 GCA_040003745.1 Terriglobia bacterium | reverse complement strand
TCTTGTATGAGAATCCAATCCTGGTTTCAGGCTCATCTTGTATGAGACAAGAGTGGTGACCGGAGCCCCAAGCGCGATTTGATATCCTGACGGATTAATGAGGTTGCCGCCCTGGCGCCTCCCGGAGTTCTCTTATACATGTCAGGTCACTCAAAGTGGGCGACGATCAAGCACAAAAAGGCCGCCACCGACGCCAAGCGCGGCAAGATTTTCACCCGTCTCATTAAGGAAATCCAGATCGCTGCGCGCAGCGGCGGCGATCCCGACGGCAACCCCCGCCTTCGCACTGCCATCACGGCCGCCAAGGGCGTTTCCATGCCCCAGGACAACATCAAGAAGGCCATTATGCGTGGCACCGGTGAGCTTGAAGGCGGCCAGATCGATGAAATCATGTTCGAAGGCTACGGACCCGGCGGTGCAGCCGTCCTTGTTATGGTGGCCACCGACAATCGCAATCGCACCGTTAGTGAAATCCGGCACATGTTCGGGAAGAACGGCGGGAATCTGGGCGAACAGGGCAGCGTCGCCTGGATGTTCGAACGCAAGAGCCAGATCGTAGTCGAAAAGGACAAGGCCGGTGAAGACCAGTTGATGAATCTGGCGCTCGAAGCCGGCGCCGAAGACCTCAGAGACTCGGGCGATTCGTGGGAAGTGATATCCGACACCGCGAATCATGAAGCCGTGCTCGAGGCCATCCAGAAGGCTGGAATCGAGACCATTTCGGCGGAAGCCGTTGCCATGCTGCCGAAGAACGTCATGAACCTGGAAGGGAAGAATGCCCAGGGAATGATCCGGCTGACGGACGCCCTCGAAGAGCAGGACGATGTGCAGAACGTCTATTCGAACTTCGAGACGGACGAAGACGAAGAAGGCTGACGGCTCGGACGGGAATGAATTGGCGCTATGCGGGTTCTCGGAATCGATTGCGGAACCGAACGGACCGGCTACGGCGTCATAGATAGCGATGGCCGCACGCATCACCTCATTGCCGCGGGCTGTATTCGCTCCTCAACCCGGGATCCGCTCGAAAAGCGCCTACTCAACATCGCTACCGGATTGCGGGCTATTTTCAGCGAATTCCGGCCGGATTGCGCCGTCGTTGAAGAGGTTTTTTTCGCCGTCAACGCCAAGAGCGCTCTCAAACTTTCGCACGTTCGCGGGGTCGCCCTGCTGACTGTGGCCGAGGCCTCGGTGACGTTCGCCGAGTATTCTCCTCTCGAAGTGAAAATGAGTGTAGTGGGTTATGGCCGTGCGGAGAAATCGCAGGTGCAGTTGATGGTGGCTTCGCTGCTCCGGCTGCGCCAGCAAGTGTCTTCGGAAGATGCCAGCGATGCTCTCGCCATTGCCATTTGTCATGCCACCCGCCAGCCCATACCTGTTCACCCCATAACAGTTCACCCCACACCCGTTCACCCCATGCCTGCCCGCAAGGTGAAGGCATGAGAATCCTGACCCTGTTTTTAGCAACGCTGGCGCTTCTCGGCGCCGAACCCAGCCGCATTACCTTCACCAAGTCTTTTCCGGGCAGCACGCCGCCGTACGTCGGAATCACGGTCTCGCAATCGGGCGCAGCCGAATACAAGGAAGATCCGGCGGATGAACAGCCTTTGAAATTTCAACTGAGCGAGGCCCACGTCGCCGCCATGTTCGCGCTCGCCGATCAGATGGAACACTTCGCGCGCCCGCTCGAATCGGGCCTGAAAGTCGCCAACATGGGAATGAAGACATTTCGGTACGACGGCGACGGCGGGACTCATGAGGCGAAATTCAACTACTCGGAGAGTCCCGAGGCCAGGACATTGCTCGACTGGTTTGAGCGTATCGCCGATTCGGAACGCGCGCTGATCGATCTGGAGCGCGCGGTACGCTTCGACAAACTGGGCGCCTACGATGCAGTGCTCCGGCTGGAAACGATTCGCGATCAGAAGCGCCTGGTGGCCGAAGAGCAGTTCCTTCCCCTGCTCGACCGTCTGGTCAAAAACGAAAGCTTCATGCATATGGCCCGCACCCGCGCCGCCGCTCTCACCGAAGCGATCAGGGCTGCCAAATGAGCTATCGGGGCTTCCAGATGAGATTGCCTGCGTTGATACTGTTCGCGGCCGTGGCGTTTGCGCAGAAAGCCCCGGAGCCCGCCGCGGCGGCCGCCCTTACCGAGCAGGAAGAGCTAAGCAAAGCTCTCGGTGAGGCCGGCAACAGTGGCGCCGATATCACGCGCGCCCTCGAGTATCATCTTCGAAAATATCCGGAAACGGCCCAGCGGCCCGCCATCGAAAAAGCTCTGGCGCAGTGGGCGATCGAGGGAAACGACCGGGCCCGGACAATCCTTTATGGCGAGCGCGTGCTCAAAGCTGAGCCGGATAACGAGCTGCAGCTTATTGACCGCGTGATTCGCTCCCTTCTCGATCAGGCCGAGCTTGAGCAGGCGAAGCCTCTAAAAGACACTTCCGAAACCGCAAAGAAAGCACTGGTATATGCGCGGCGCTACGAATCCCAGATTGAAGCGATGAGAACCCGTGCGGCCGAGGGGCACATGAGCCCGGGACAGTGGACTGAACAGGTGGACCGGAACCTTACCCGCAGCCTGGTGCTGAAGGCGCGGGCCTTTGGTTTATCGGGCCAGACGGACGATGCCATAAAGACCGCAACCACCGCCTGGACAACCATGCCTGCCTCCGAAGCGGCCCACGAGCTGGCCCGATGGCTGGAAAAGGCTGGGCGTCGCGAAGAAGCCATTGAATACTACGCCGCGGCCTTTTCCATAGAAGACAGTGCGGCCACTGAAGCAGGCCGCGACGCGGACCGCCGGCGCGCGGGCGAACTCTATACGGCCATCCACGGCTCGGAAAAAGGGCTGGGCGATGTATTCCTTGCCGCTTATGACCGCACGCGCACACTGAATCGCGAACGAGTGGCGCGCCTCAAAGCGGGCGACCCCAATTTCGACGCCGTTGAGATTGCCGATTTCACGCTGCCGCGTTCCGATGGAGCCAAACCTCTGGCGCTGGCGTCATTAAAAGGCAAGACTGTGGTGCTCGATTTCTGGGCCACATGGTGCGGCCCCTGCCGTGCTCAACATCCTCTTATCGAAAACGTAAAGAAGAACTTCAAGGATGGTGATGTTGTGTTTCTTGCCGTAGACGCCGACGACGATCACTCCCTGGTCGCTCCTTTTCTGAAGGAAAACCACTGGGACACCGACGTCTACTTCGATGGGGGCATGGGACGAACTCTCAAGATCTCCTCGATACCCACCACCATAGTTCTCGATCGCGAAGGCCGTGTTTCAAGCAGAATGACAGGGTTTATCCCCGAACTCTTTGAAGACATGCTGAAACAGCGCATTGAGGAGACCCGGACCAATTGAGTACCCGGCAGTTCACCTGATGCTCCGTGCCCCCATAATCGCCGCGCTGGCTGGTTTCGCGATCCTGGGAGCGGCCTTTGCGTGGCAGAAGCCGTTCCGGGAATATCCCGGCGTGGAGTACGAGAACTTCCCACTCCCGCCCGACTACGCCGAAAAAACCGAATGGGTCTTCGCCCGCCTGATGTATCCGGCGATCCCGACCTACGGCTTTCGCGGGAATCCCGACTGGAAAAACGGCAACGCCAACTGGACCATCGACTATCCACGCTCCGACCGGCATCTATCTGAAGCGGTGCGAAGGCTGACGCGCATCCATGCCCGCTCCGTCGAACAGCCGGTCGATCTTGACGACGGCGACGACGTTTTCAACTACCCATGGCTCTACGCGGTTGAGGTCGGTTATTGGAAGTTGACGCCCGATCAGATCGTGAAATTCCGCGAGTACCTGCTGCGCGGCGGTTTTTTCATGTGCGACGACTTTCATGGCACGCAGGAGTGGCGGGGCTTTATGGAGACGATGAGCAAGGTTTTTCCGGACCGCCCCGTCGTGGATATCCCCGAGAGCGATTCCATCTTCCACGTGCTTCACGATCTCAGTGGGCGCTATCAAGTGCCCGGCGCCCAGTATCTCTATTCGGGAAGTCTCTCCGAATACGATGGCTACGTCGCGCGCTGGCGCGGGGTCTATGACGACAAGGGCCGACTGATGGTGGCGATCTGTCACAACATGGATCTGGGCGATTCCTGGGAGTGGGCCGACGATCCGCGATATCCCGAGAAATTCTCCGCTCTCGGTATCCGTATCGCCACCAACTACATCGTCTACGCCATGACCCACTGACAGGGCGTCCTGCCATACCGTGATACTCTGAATACCACTCGACGTTGAACGCATGCAACTTCGCACGATCATCGTTTCCGCGCTCTGCTCATTGGCAATATTTGGCAGCGCACTGGCCCTGCAAAAACCCTGGCGGGAGTACCCCGGTCAGGACAACATCGCCGTGCCTCCCGATTATCAGGAGAAGACCGAGTGGATGTTCGCCCGGCTGATGTATCCCCCGGTCGCGGGTCGATTTGGAGGCCGTGGCTTTGGACGCTTCAGCGGCAACTGGAAACAAGGACGTTCCAGCTGGACAACGGACTATTCCGCAGCCGACCGGCACGTCTCCACCGCCCTGCGCCGGCTCACCCGGCTGCATGTTCGCTCCGTTGAGCAGCCCGTCGACCTCGACGATGGCGATGACGTCTACAACTATCCCTGGCTCTACGCGGTTGAAGTCGGACATTGGCAGCTGACCGACAGCCAGATCGCTCAGATGCGCGAGTATCTGACGCGGGGCGGCTTTTTTATGTGCGACGATTTTCACGGCTATCAGGAATGGGCCGTGTTCATGGAGAGCATGCAAAGGGTTTTCCCCGACCGGCAGGTGGTCGATATTCCCGATGGGGACGCCATCTTCCACTCCGTATTCGACCTGCAACACCGCTATCAGGTGCCGGGCGCGCAGTATCGCCGAAGTGGCATGACCTGCGAGCGTTGTGATGCCGGCGGCAGCGAACCCAAATGGCGGGGAATCTACGATGACAAGGGCCGCCTCATGGTCGCCATCTGCCACAACATGGACCTGGGAGATTCATGGGAGTGGGCCGACGATCCGCAATACGACGAGAAATTCTCGGCCATGGGTTTTCGCATCGTCAGTAATTACGTCATTTATTCCATGACGCACTAAGGCGCGCGCAGCCTATTTGTCAAACACAAAATGGATGGTCTGGCTGCCAGGCGAGCCGGCCTCGAACCGCCATTTGCGAGCCGCGGCAACCGCGCGTTCCGCCAAATAGCTCTGCAAGCCGCTGTGGCTGGACACAGGAACGGCAGAGGCAACCCGCCCCTTCGCATTCACCACGACCCGCACGTCTATAGGAATCGAGCCGTGAATACGTGGACGGATACCGGCCGCAACAACCGGCGCAACCTTACGCACGGCGCGCGGAGTATTAGCCGGCGCTGACGGTTCGGCTTTTGCCGCCGCGGCGGGAAGCGAGGGCGCCGGTGCGCCTTTGATAAAACGGAACGATTCGGCTGAAATGTGGCCATCGGCTTCCGCCACCTCCAGCCGGAAGGTCGCATCCTGGCCCTTCGGCTGGTATTGATAAGTGCCGGATCGCAGATCGTTCGGTGCGAGATCGATTCGGTTCTGATCCTCTCCATCCCGGACGAATAGCGAGACACCGCGGGCACCCTGAAAGGCCGTACCCGAGGGATTCCACGATACCCGCCAGTTGTCCCCCGCCGGATCGACATAAAGTCCGAGCGGACGAATCGGCGCCGCGGCTGTGGGACTCGCTTCGTGACTTCCCCCCGGAGAATAGAAGAGGAACGCAAGCGCAACCCCAGTCAGCACCACGGCAGCCAGCAGAGGCAGCCACATGCGCCTGAAACGCGTCTGCTCCGGGATCGGATCGTTCGCCCTGGTCAGTGCCGGCAGTTCTCTGAAAACGGGCTTTGGCGGTTCTGCCTGAGCAAAATCCGGTACGAGGCGCCGGGGCCGCTCCGCCCCCACCCGCTCAGGAGGGCTGGTGCGCGCCGTATCGGGCTGAATGTCGTTATCGCGTGTGTCGTTATCGCGTGTGTCAACCGCTGTGCGGCCCTGAAACGCAAAGGGCTGGCCGGCCTTTTCTCCGGTCGAAAAAAGAGCGGAAATCTGGTGATTCAGAGCCTCCACCAGAAGGATGACGTCTGAATTGTCGTTGAAATAGCGGTGGGCAATTTCCCGATCGACCTCAGTCAGCTGAAATCCAGGACAAGTTTGTATACGGTAAAATCCCACCACCGCGAGTTTGCTGTCCCGGGATATGAAATTGGCGGCGTCTTCAAACGCCTGCAGGTCGTGATCGTTGAGAACCCGGTGATACTGGTCGATCCAGACGACAGGCCGGTCGCCCGGTTCCACGTGGCCGAGCAGCAGCCCCGCCGATCCGGCTGTTGCGTCCACGGCATCCCGCGCCACTCCATCGATGGCGTCCAGATGAATATGGACGCGCGCCGGGAAATCGGACTCGTCCTGAGTAAAATAATCCGCGTCTATTGAGTCTGCTGTGCCGGTTTGGCCGGGTGAAAGGGCCATAAATGGGAAGCCTTTGAAGTGATGCCGTTAACAATCCGCTTCATACGTCCGGAACGCTGCGTTTTTATTGCCAAAGACTGCGCCGCTCCCGTTTGAGGGCGCGGCGCCGGAATCGCGGGTTCCGTGCGTTCGTCTGCCTGACGAGACGCGTTCGTCAGTGGCGAAGGTTTCCGCTTTGCGCTATCTGAATAAGAATTAATGGGATAGCTGGTATTCGTCCAGGTAATAGATTGACCCGCGGCCTCCTGCCCAGGTCTTTCCAGCCGAACTTCAAAGGTGACTACCCGGGAATGAACGGGCCACTCTACATACCCGTTACGG
>JBDUBZ010000012.1:0-22758 GCA_040003745.1 Terriglobia bacterium | reverse complement strand
GGTGGTGGTGGCGGTCGGGGCGGGGGCGATTCGGCGGATGGGGGCGGACCTGATGGAGGCGCGGGAGGCATCGGCAGCGCCGATAGCGGAGGATCCGGCGGTGGTGGGCGCGGCGGCGGTGGCGGTGGTGGTGGGCGCGGGGGAGGGGGCGGCGGCGAAGGTCGGGGCTCCTTTGGAGGCGCCCCCGGTCAGACAATCGAACTGGTCGTGCGCTGGGAAAGCGCCAAGCCCATGCTCGAAGTAACGAAAATGAAGTTCCCTGCGGCGTTCGACGGTCACTATGCTCTCAGCGTCACCGGGCTGCCGCCTCAGTTCCTCATGCTGGCTTTGACCGGCGGAGGCCGCGGAAGAGGCGGGCGAGGCCGCGGTGCGGGTGGCGCAGACGAAGCGCCGCAACCACCGGAAGATCCGGCAGCCGTCCAGAAGGAGGCTATCGATCGCCTGCTGCATTCGGTGACATTGAGCGCGAAGTCGAAAGACCCTGAAGCAGCGGATCTGGTGGTTCAGACCGGTGACAAGAAGTCGCTGGTCTTCGGCTTTCCCACCCATGCCCTGCCACTCGGGGCGGGCGACAAAGATATCGAGTTCATCATGAAGCTGGGCGGGATCACGGTGAAAGCAAAGTTCGATGCCAAAGATATGAGTTACAAGGGCGAACTCGCCATTTGATGGGCGGGTTAAATGCGCAAAGGGCGTTGTCCGCCGGCGGCGCGGACGCGACTCGTCCCGCGCGAGGCCTCAAAAAAGCGTAGGCTGATCTGTCTGTGGCGTCTTCCTCCGGCGCGGTCGCAGCGGACTGCCCACTACACCGAGCACCTGAATACTGCGCAGCGCCTGCCTCGGCACGAAAATGCGCTGCGTATTATCATCGGGCTCGGGCGGCGTGACGGTGAAACCGGCAAAATCCCAAGTCAGCAGGTTGTTGGGCAGAATCCCTTCCATCACTTCGCCGTCGGTAAAGACCATTCGCGTCCAGAGACCTTCGAGCTTCGGTCGCGTCAGAAATACCCGCCGGGTCTCGGATTCGGTATCGAAATCCTTCACGAACGCGACGCTTTTTACCTCGCTGTAAGGGAGCAGCACGAGTGCGCCATCCGGCTTCAGGAGCTCAAGCGTCAGCGGCTGCAGATAGCTCCACGGATTCACAAAACCAGTCAGACTCTCGCGATCAAAGCGCCGGACGACGACCTTTTTTGCGGTTGAGCTTGCCACCGGGCGGACTAATCCCTCGCCGGGTTGCGCAACGATCTGAAAAGAATTGATTTAAACATTTTCGCGGATATTGTATCATTGCTCGGAAGGGCTCGTGATTGCATTATGGCGGTAAACAGGTTACAGGCCAGGTCGCCGATTTCCCGCGCTATCGGCGATTACCTCGGATTCTGCCGCATGGAAAAGGGGCTTGCGCGCAATTCGCTCGAGTCCTACACGGCCGATTTGGCCGGATTCGAGGCGTTTCTGCAGCCCCACACCGGCGGCGCGTATCCGGACGCCGAAATCCTCCTGAAGTACATCAACCAGTTGTATAAAAAGGACTTAAGCAGCCGCTCCATCGCCCGCCATCTGAGCGTGGTGCGAGGGCTTTTTCACTTTTTGCTCTCGGAAGGGCGAATCGCGAGCGACCCCACCGAGCATCTCGCCAGCCCGAAACAGGGGACCACCATCCCAAAATTTCTGAACCGCGAACAAATTGAACGGCTTGTGAGCGCACCCGACTTGAGCAAAGCCACAGGCCAGCGCGACAGGGCGATGCTCGAACTGCTCTACGCTACCGGCATCCGCGTCAGTGAACTGATCTCATTAAAAATATCGAATCTGGACGCGCAACTGGGTCTGGTCCGGGTAACCGGTAAAGGGAACAAGCAGCGGATTGTGCCTGTCCACGCCGCCGCCCTGGGCGTGATTCGCCAGTATATGGAACAGGCGCGCCCCGCCCTGCTGCGGGGAAAGGCTTCGCCGATCCTCTTTGTCACGGCGCGTGGCGGAGCCATGACCCGGCAGGCGTTCTGGGTTTCCGTCAAAGAGAATGGGAAACGGGCGGGTATTTTTCACAATCTGTCGCCTCACATCCTGCGGCACACATTTGCGACACATCTTCTTGAAGGGGGCGCCGATCTGAGGAGTCTGCAGACGATGCTGGGACACGCCGATTTGGCCACTACCGAAATTTATACGCATGTAGTCCGTTCGCGGCTTCGCGAAACTCTGGACCGGCACCACCCGAGAGCCTGACATGAGCGATTACATGTTTGTCCTCGACAGTCATCTGGATGGCGCGCAGAACCGCGCCGTCAATGAGATTCAGCGCCTGGCCACGGATGCGGGCGTGACAGTCTGGCTGACCGGCGGCGCGATGCGCGACATGCTGCGGGGCGCGCCCATCCGCGATCTGGATTTCACGGTGGAGCGCGATGCCATCAAGATCGGAAAAGCGCTCGCGGCGGCACTCGAGGGCAGTGTCCTGTCGGAAGATCCCTTGAAGCGTTTCGTGGAACTTGAGCTGACGGGCGGGCTCCGCGCCTCGGTGAGCAATGCGAGAACCGAGAAGTATGCGAAACCGGGGGGCAAGCCGCAGATTGCACCGGCCACCATCCATGAGGATCTTTCGCGCCGCGATTTCACAATCAATGCCATTGCGCTGTCTCTGAACCGGGGCTCGCGCGGACTGCTGGTCGATCCCGTAAACGGACAGGCGGATTTAGTGAACCGCGAACTGCGCGGGACCAATCCGTATATCTTCTTCGACGATCCGTCGCGTCTTTTTCGACTGATCCGCTTTCGGCACACGCTGGGCTTTGAAATCGCGCCACGCACTCAGTCCCAGATGGAGAACGCGCTTCTGGAGGGGTATCAGAAACTCGCCACTCCCAGCACGCCGGCGAGTGAGATTCGCGCCGTGGCCCTCGATCCGAACGCGGTGGCCATGCTCGAAGAGCTGGATCGCCATGGGTTATTGAAATCCATTTCTCCCGCGCTCACCGGAGCCAAACTCAACACGGCGGGGCTGACGAAATTTGAAAAAGTTGCACATGTCGTCCAGCCGGCGTCCGCTAAAGGCGGCTGGCTGGCTTTTCTTAGTGTGCTGGTGGAAAATCTGAACGTGAAGGAAGCCGCCGACGCTGTTCGCGCCTTTGAGCTTTCGGCGCAGGAAATGGCGGCGTGGAAGAAGCTCGACGCGCAGGCGAAGAAGCTCGAATCCACTCTGAAGTCCGCCAAGGTCACACGGCCTTCGCATGTCTGGCAGGCGCTCGATGGCGTGGGCGTCGATGAGATTTTGATGGTGCTCTACCATTCGACGCAGCGGGTGGTGCAGGATCGTATCCGCGCTTATTACGAGAAATACCTGACGACTGCGCAGGAAGTTACCCCGGAAGAGATCGCCGCTACCGGGGCGAAACCTGGCACGCCGAAGTTTGAAAAGGCGCGCCTGACTCTGATCGCCGCCCGTCTCAACGCCCGCCCGCGAAAAGTGGTGCCCGAACCTGAGCCCCCGCCGCCTCCGCCCATGGCGATGGCGGGCTCCCGCGGCCGCAGGTAAGACTTTTTTCGGGTCAAGCCGCAGGTGAACCTGATTTAATCGAGCGTTCAGCTGGGGTTAATAATCCCCCGCGTCAGTAGATGCAGAGGCAGTAAACCAAAAGCGCCTCGAAAAGGAAACCGGATAAAATCATGAAAAACGTTACCTCAGCAGTTCTTGGCCTCGCGTTTGCAGGTCTCTCGTTTGCGCAGGCTCCGGCCGCGGCCCCGGCTGCGACCCACTCGAAGGATGCCATGAGCACCACGGCTCCCGTTGCGAAAAAGCACGTGAAGAAGGCCCACAAACATGAAGTGAAGGCGGCTCCGGCTGCTTCAACCACCACAGCCGCGCCCGCCACCAAATAAGCAAGCGCGGTTTGGTAAGACTTTCCGGCGGGGACCGTTCGCAAGAGCGGGACCCGCCGGATTTTTATTTTTGGGGGCGAAAGATGACTGTGGCGCAGCTATTGAACCGCCGGACCCGGCGTAGCGCCAACCCCGCCAAGATCAGGTCAGGTTGCCTGCCGTGGTTACAAAGATCGGCGTCAGTTTCGACCCACTGGCAACGCCTCCGCGCCTGTAAGCGAGAAGATCGATCCAATTGCAGCAATATGCCAGTCCTCTGGTGCTATTGAGCACAAGAACAGCCTGACTTACTCCGTGACTGGACTTGCGAAACCATGCAATCATGGCAACCGCCACAGCCGTGAAATATGCCCGCCGGAGCTAATTTTTGCAACGCAGTGGAACCCTGTGTGGACCCGGCTTCCCTTTTCCCCGGCCAAAGTTGTAGTATGTGTCGAGCTCGGAGCCCGCCTACAAGCCAGCCGGATGGCCATCTGGATCGCCTTCCGTCCAAAACATGGCTCGACCCAGGAGGTCATCATGAAATACGAACCAACAACCGAACCTGCGTATGCAGCCCACCGTGCGGGCCCGCCCGGCGAGATTTCGGGATTGCCGCACCCCCTGCCGGCGGGCGTACTGGCAGCGCTGGTGGAAAACGGCACGGCCATTGCCCTGGCGGGCGGCAACCTCCTGGAGATTTACCGCGTGAGTTCAGGTCAGGGCCATTGCGGCGCGAGTGAGGAGGCTTCCTACGCATTGCCGGGCCGCGCTTGTGGGCTTGCGGAATCGAACCTGGGAATTGTGGTGGCCGTGGTGGAGTGCGAGCTTTCCACTGTCTACCTTGCCCGGGATTGCCGGCTGGTGAAAATCTGCGACTTGCCCGGGACCGTGACGGATCTTGTGGCTGCCGGGTCGCAGGCCTACGCTGTAGTGCGCACGGGCATGGGGCTCCAGGGGCGGTTGGTGCAGATCGATCTGCGGCAGCGCGAGATTACACTCGAGCGCGCGCTCGACAATTGGAAGATCAAATTATCAATCGACCTGGCGGGCCAACAGATCGTGATAGCCGATGCCGCCGCAAATCAGGTGACTTGTGTGGGCCCCGGCCTGCAGCCGCCGCCCGCTGTTCCCCCGCCGCCTTCGGTTGGGTATGCTCCGCCTGCTTCGCGCTGCGGTTGCGAGAAAGAGCCTGCGTATCCCAAAGACGTTCACCCGCGCGGTTGCTGCTGCGCGGTGTGCCAGTCCGCTCCCTCGGGCGGCGGGCCCCAGGGACCGCAGCTGCCCGGCGGCGGTTCAGGGCAGCAGCCGCCCGCAGGTACGGGACAGGGTCCGGGGCAGACCGGCCAGACTGGCGTACCGGGAACTGGCGGCGGCACGGTAGTCGGCAATGGCTCGACGGTCGGCCACAATCCGCCCAAAGGGTTGGGCACGCCCTGCGATCGCAATCTCTTCTGGACAGTGGCAACGCTACAGCGCGCGGGAGCCTACTTCCTGGCGGCTGATCGCTCTGGTCAACGGGTGGCGCTGTTGTCCTCCGACATGAATCTGCTGGACGAATGGAAATTCGGCCGCGGCGGAGCCATGCTGCTGGCGGCCGAAAGCTCTCCTTCAGTTGTGATGTACATGCGCTCCTCAGGCAAATGGTTGCTGCGCGAAACTCAGGCCGCGGTGGCTCTCCGCCCGGGGCTGCAACAATACGCGGTGCAGCCGCAGGACAGCAAGACATTTATAGGGCAGCCGCCCGGCGCGCCCGTTTACTATACGATGTCGTACGGTCAGGGCGGGGCGCCAACATCCATCAATGCCGTGGTTCTGCCGGTGATCGAAAAAGACCAGAAATTCTCCAGTCCCGATCTCAGCGGCTTCGGCGCGTTCCTGCATCGGACCGTGGAAGCCACGGTGAGGGACTATTACCAGGAAAACAGCTTCGGAATCCTCAAAGACGTGAGCGTGAAAGTTTTCGGGCTTGACGTAGGCCCTGTTGGTGGGCCGCTGATTCTGCCGCGGAACAAGCTTGCGGACTATTTTTATCCCGACTATCTGCCGGCGCGGGTAGAGCTGAACAAGAGCGGGGTCTTCGCCGATGGTCAGCTCGTCTTCGACGGCCGGGAGTCGCTGACTCTCGACGTGCAACCGCTCACGGGCGGACCCGCCGGGGGGTCCATCAAGATTCCGTTCTATGCGCTGGCTTTTCAACCGGCCGCCGACTTCACCCGATTTCCCGTGCAGGTAAAATTTCTGGGGACGGAGACGCTCGCGCTTAACGTCACCACGCCGGCGGGGGCCGCCGCGGCGTTGAATCTGATCTTCCCCCCGAAGACGTTTGACATGCCCGACCTCGCTTCCGTGCCGGCCCAGTCAGGAGGCCTCAGAACATACCTCGACGACGTAATGAAAGCGGCCGAAGTCGCCGCCGGAATCGCCATCAGGCTGTTCACGCCGCCCAATGTTTCACGTATCGGGATGATTGGAGACGATTTCGGCCGCTTACTGGTAACGTTTAACGCCGCCGATACCGGTGGCAAGAAGCTGTCCATCCAGAGCGCCACGGCAAGCCTTCCCGGCGGCGATCCACTCGGCCTTGCGTCACCCCTGCTCGGGACCATGACCTATGGAGATACCGTGGCCTTGAGTCGGTACTTCGAAAACGCCGCTTTACTGGGACAAGAGGCCAATCCGGCCTTCGGCTATACCAACCGGATGCTGGAACTCCCGGCCTGCGTCTATACCGTGGCGCCCTTGCGGCTCACCACCACTTTCGCCATTTCCAGCCGTTTTGGAGGTCCCGGCGCCACAGTGAATATGCCCGCGAACTCCGGCCTCGGAGATCTGTTCGATACCTCCGTGGCCCAGCCAAATAGTGCCACCACTGTGAACAACCAGCACGCCGTGCGCGACCTCAACGATCTGCTGACCGATGCTTACACCAACGCCTTGCAGGCGCTTTCCAACGCTGGCCAACCGATCGACACGTTAAAGGGTTTCGGAACTGTGCTGGTAGTGCCGGTGGAGCCGCCCACGCCTGCGCTCGGAGTAATGGCGGCCGAGAACTGGAAAGTCACTGACTTGTATCGTCCTTTTAACCTTCGGGGCGTGGAATGGCCCGGCACCATTGTTGACCGGAACAACAAGGACAACCAGTTACAAGTCACCTGGGCGTTAACTTTCATTAGAAACAATGCCGGCGATCTGAACGTTTCCGTGTTTTGCCACGAACTGGGTCATGCCCTGGGCTTCGGCGACCTGTACTTCGCCACAGGGTATCGCGACGAACTCAGGTATATGGATGATTGGGCGATGATGGCTAACGATCCCCCCATGTCGCACCATTGCGGCTACCACAAGCTACAGGCCAACTGGATTCCCGACGGAGCCGGAACGCTGGACGATTTTGGCCGCGTCTATCCCTTCGGACTGCCCCTGCCATCGGACTCGCTCACAAAGGAAGTGCTGCTGGTTCCGCTGGAACTCTGGCGCGACAGTCTGACCGCTTCAGCCCGCGCTGCTTTTGGCGTGGGCGGCGATTTCCCCGTAGCACAACTGGTATACATCGATTTCGGCGGCGATGGCTCTACCTTTGGCCTGGTTGAAGCGCGCGAGCACGCGAAAAACAGCGCCGGCCACCTTCATTTCAGCAAACAACTGCCCGGCGACGGCGGCATTCTGATCACCAACGCAATTGCGTGGAAGCTGGACGAGCGATTCGCGGTAAACGATTTTTACCGCCGCTCGCTGCAACTCCTCAACGCCGACAACATACTGCGTTCCAAGGGCGATGCGTTCGATCTGGCGCTGGCTCCGGAACTGCCGGTGAAGGGGATGAAGGTCGAGGTGCTGGATCGCAAGACGGTGGAAGGCGATACCGAGGTTTACCACCTCAAGCTCACGCGCGAGAATGCCGATTTTATCGATCTCTATTTTGACGCAGGCGATCCCTACTATGAGAGTCCCGACCTTTGGATCGACTGGTGGGGGAACAATCAACCCAAGCCAGAAAACCTCAATCCGGATTACCCGCTGGGACAGCCCACCGACCAGGGCGAGACTGTCTTCGTGCCCAACAAAGGCACAGAACCGCATTGGGTAGTCGCGCGCGTTCGCAACCGGGGTAAGGTCGATGCAATCGATGTCCAGTTGAACTTTTACTACCTGGAGCCTCCCGGCGCCGGAGATGGAAAGAAGCCGCTCGATACCAGAAGCCGCAAGGATTTGAAACTGATTGGATCTCCAAAAGTTCCCGTGACCGTTGCGGGCGGCGACGTGCCCCAAAAGCTTTTTGCGGAATGGGACATTCCACCCGGCTTTTCGGGACATACCTGCATCCTGGTGGAGATAGTGGATTACAAGATCCCCAGGGACTCTAAAGGAGCGGCGCTGGGATCGGACGATATGTGGCAGGTGAATAACCACGCGCAGAAAAACGTGGATAAGTTCCAGGCCCTGTCGGGTAGTCCATTCACGCCGGTGGAGTTCGACTTCGGCGTATACAATGGCGGCGTCGGTCCTGAACTTGCGTACCTGGAGCCGGATGCGCTGCCGTACGGCATGACCCTCACGGTGACACCGCCCGAGCAAGTGATCGCGGCAAATACCCGGGCGATTTTTCATTTCAAACTGGAGCTCAACGAGCAAATCATCCGCACCGGCTGCGAGAATGACCGGCGATTCCGTATTAACGCGTGGCGCAAGGATTCGGAAAGTTCGGCCCGCTGGGGCGGCGTTGAATACGAGGTGCAGCCACGTGAAAAAACTGTCGCCACCTTGCGTGGATCGTGGAGCAGTTCAGACGAGGTGGAACTGACGGGTACCATTGTTCCCAACCCGGGCGGCGGATCGCTGCGCATTCGACAGGCTTTCGATAACCAGCAGGCGGTTTGGAGGGACGCCACGCTGATGCCAAACGGCACGTTCGCGTGGAGCGGCCATGCGCCCGCCGGCAGCTCCGCTTTGGACGCGGTTGCCTGGTTTGAAGGCAATCGGAAGTTCGGAGCCTCGCGGTCGGCGCCAGTGGATCTGAGTCCGCCTCCGCCAATTAGATAGATGAAGCAGGTGCGTACTCATCGGAATTATTGAGGCAGTCGTCGCCCTCAGAAAAATTGAGTCCGCCGGGGGAACAAGTCGGTGCGAAGCTGGAGTAGAAGTGACTTGTCCAAAGTGCAAGATCTCAATGAAGGAAGTGAAAGGCCACATCTATCACCGGCAGCGGAAGTGGAAGTGCCCGACTTGCCGCAAGGTCAGGATGCAGAAGCAAAAGGAGAACTCGGCATGTTGACTCCCTCTGCCGCCGAATCCCTGCGCGCGTAAAAGGGAAGCGCCGTACGAACGTCGTGGATGACCGCCCGGACCACAAATCCACTCAGAGCGGGAGGCTTTCCTCTTTTTTCAGGGACCGAAGCCCAGCGTCTCGAAAACCTTCCTCAGATACACCGCGATTACGCCACCCTCGATTCGCATCATCACGCTCTGTTCGCCCAGGGAAACCTGCGCCCGCAGCGCACCCGGAATCCACAACACGCCATCGGGCGGCAGGCTGGAATGGAACTCCTCGTTTGCGCCCGATTCGTCAATCTCAGAGTCGTCGCCGGGCAGTACCGGGTCGAGATCCAGACGATCGTCAGTCATCCTGGTCACACGGAACAAAGTCCAGCCGCTGGCCGTACAAAAGGCCTTGATCGCCGGCGGGAAGTGTATCGCTCCGCCCCGCGCTTTCGCCATAAATGTGCCCGCGGGAGGCTCCGCTTCGAAAGTCACTCTGCCGCGAGGTTAACATGAGGCTTCATACTTCATGAGTGAGTACGACGCAATCATCGTCGGTGGCGGACCGGCGGGCTTAAGTGCAGCGCTGATTCTGGGCCGGTGCCGGCGCCGCGTCCTGCTTTGCGATGCCGGCAAGCAGCGGAATCTGTCTTCGCACGGTATGCATGGCTATCTGACGCGCGATGGCATCACCCCGGCCGAGTTTCTGAAAATTGCCAACGCGGAAATCGCCAGATATGGCGTTGAAGTCCGGCGGTGCATGGTGAAATCGGGTGCTAAGACGGACCGGAATTTCGAGGTCGTGCTCGAAGACGACAGCCGCCACTTCGCCCGCCGTTTGTTGATCGCCACCGGCGTTACGGATCAGCTGCCGGCCATCGGAAATGTCGAAGACTTCTATGGGGTCAGCGTTCATCACTGCCCCTATTGCGATGGCTGGGAACATCGCGATGGCCGTGTGGCGGTCTATTCGAAGAAGCCCGGTCTGGCCTTTTCAATGACAACATGGTCGCGCGATGTGGTGTGGCTGAGCGATGGGCCGGTGCGGATCTCGATCACCGATCGTGAGGCTCTGAAACGGCGCGGAATCCTATGGCGCAAGGACAAGATCATCCGGCTCGAAGGCGCCGGGAAACGCCTGCAGCGCGTGATCTTTGAAAATGGCGGCCCGCTTGAACGAGACGCGCTGTTTTTTTCGACCGGACAGCATCAGACCTGCGATCTGGCTTTGGGGTTCGGGTGCATCCTGAACAACAAAGGCACGGTGGATACCGACCGCTGGGAGATGTCGGGCGTGCCCGGTTTATACGTGGCGGGCGATGCCTCGCGCGATGTGCAGATGGTGATTGTCGCGGCGGCCGAAGGCGTGAAAGCGGCCTTCGCCATCAACATGTCGCTGCAGAAAGAGGATGAAATTGCTTCGCCGGCGCCGCATCCATCAGAGCGTAATCGGCGCGAAAGCTAACCATATTCGCTGTGGGAAAAGTGGCCGGAACCGGCTGAGCGACCCTGAACGTAGCCGCCCACAGCGCCGCAGCGTAGTCTTCTGCGAGGCGTGATTGTTCGCGCCTTCGAGAATCATGACGCGGGTCGGGGCGGCGGGTTGCAGGCCCGCGGCCCGCAACCCATCAATTCCCTTTGACGGCAGTTACACGCTACTGAAGAACCAGCGTCTCCTGCCCGTCGTCATCCGGTTTATCGCTATCTGGTTTAGCCACGGCTTCCGGAATCAGGCACGCCGCTGCCACCTGATCGCCTTCATCCATCCGGACCAGGCGCACGCCCTGCGTGGACCGGCCCGCCTGACGGATCTCGCTCGAATCGATGCGGATCATCTTGCCATCGCGCGTGACGATCATCAGCTCGGAATCCTCCTTTACGGAGAGGATGGCGACCACGTTGCCGGTCTTTTTCGTGGTCTTCATCAGGATTACGCCCTTGACGCCACGATTGGTCAGCCGGTAATCGGTCAAATTGGTGCGCTTGCCATAGCCGTTTTCGGAGATGGCCAGAATCAGCCCCTCGTCTTCGACCACTTCAGACCCCACGATGAAGTCGTTCTTCGCGAGATCCATACCGCGCACGCCGCGCGCGGGCCGGCCCATGGCGCGAACCTGCGATTCGGAGAACCGAATGGCCTGGCCTTCATGCGAGCCGAGAAAGATGCAATTCTTCCCGTTGGTCAGGCGGGCGGCGATGAGTTCGTCGCCGTCATCCACGCCGATAGCGATGATGCCGCGCGCCATCGGGTTATCGAACTCGGTCAGTTCCGACTTCTTAATGACCCCGAACTTCGTGACCATCACGATGAACTGATCCGGCGTGAATGCACTGACCGACAGGAACGCCTTCACGGATTCATCGGGCTGCAGCGCGATCAGATTCGAGATGTGCTTGCCCTTGCCGACAGTCGTGGCATCGGGAATCTCGTAGATCTTGAGCCAGTAGACGCGGCCCTTGTTGGTGAAAATAAGCAGGTAATTGTGGGTGGAGGCAACGACGAAATATTCGACGAAATCCTCCGTACGCGTGCCCATCCCAATGCGGCCCTTGCCGCCGCGCGTCTGCCGCCGATAGGTATCGACCGCAGTGCGCTTGAGGTAGCCGGCATGGGTGACGGTGACCGCCATATCCTCGACCGGAACCAGGTCTTCGAGACGAATCTCGCCCGGATCGTCGATGATCTGCGTGCGGCGCGCATCGCCGAAGTCCTTCTGGACTTCTTTGAGCTCTTTGATGATGACCTCGCGCAGAACCTTTTCGGAGCCGAGGATTTCGAGGTACTCCGCAATGCGCCGCTGCAGTTCAATGAGCTCGTTGGCGATCTTGTCCTGCTCCATGCCCGTAAGGCGCTGCAACTGGAGTTCGATGATTGCCTGAGCCTGCCGCTCGCTGAGCTGCGTCAGCGGTTCGGTCGCGCCAGCCGCAGTGAGATAGAGCTGGTTGAAGATGAAACTCGTGGATGCCACAACCAGCGATTCGCGCGCTTCTTTGGGCGACTTCGAGGCCCGGATCAGGCGGATCACTTCATCGATATTGTCGAGGGCAAGGCGGAAGCCAAGCAGAATATGCTCGCGCTCGCGAGCCTTGCGCAACTCGTAATCGGTGCGTCGGCGAACCACATCGACACGGTGCTCAATGAAGTACTTGATGGTGCTGAGCAGGCTCAGCTCACGCGGCTGGCCATTGACGATCGAGAGATTGATGATGCCGAAGCTGATCTGCAGTTGGGTGTTCTTGTAGAGGTTGTTGAGGATGACCTCGGCCTGTTCGCCGCGCTTGAGCTCGAAGACAATGCGCATGCCGTCGCGATCGCTCTCATCCCGGATCTCTGAGATCCCTTCGATCTTTTTCTCATTGACCAGCGCGGCCGCCGTTTCGATCAGCCGCGATTTGTTGACCTGATAGGGAATCTCCGTGACGACGATGTGCTCGCGATCGCCCTTACGCATGGGCTCGATAATGGCGCGCGCACGGATCTTGAGACTGCCCCGGCCCGTGCGGAAGGCGTCCCGGATGCCCTGACGGCCGAGAATGAATCCACCGGTCGGAAAATCGGGCCCCTGCACTACTTCCTCAATCTCTTCGAGGGTAGTCGCCGGATTTTTGACCAGCATGATGGTCGCATTGATGATTTCCGTGAGATTGTGAGGCGGGATGTTGGTCGCCATGCCGACCGCGATGCCCGAAGAACCATTGATCAGCAGGTTCGGGACGCGCGTGGGCAGAACTTCCGGCTCCACTTCGCTGTCGTCGTAGTTGGGGCGGAAATCGACCGTTTCCTTGTCGATATCTTCGAGCAGAGCGCTCGAAATTTTCGCCAGCCGCGCCTCGGTATACCGCATCGCCGCTGGCGGATCGCCATCCACCGAACCGAAGTTTCCCTGACCATCGATCAGCGGATAACGCATGCTGAACGGCTGCGCCATGCGCACCAGCGCGTCATAAACAGACGCGTCGCCGTGGGGGTGGAATTTGCCCAGCACTTCGCCAACGACCTTGGCGCACTTCTTGGTGGGGCGGTTGGGCGAAAGGCCCAATTCGTTCATGCCCCAGAGGATGCGCCGGTGCACGGGCTTGAGACCATCGCGGACGTCGGGAAGCGCGCGGCCAACGATTACGCTCATGGCGTAATCGATGTAAGACCGCTTCATTTCATCTTCGATATTGATGGGGATGTGATTATTTGAGCCGCCATCCCCAGACCCGCCGACTCCGGGGAGCATTGGATTCTGCGGAGGTGCGGGAGGACCCGCCGGTGGATTGCCCTGATCTGCCATGTATTTAAGGGGTTAAGTCTTAGTATAGCATGGACTTACGGCAATTTTAGGCGCGGATTCAGAGCGCTGAAGTCAGGACGCCAGTGCGCTGGAAATGCCGCGTTGAGATTCGTCTACACTTCGTCCAGAAAATCCCGAAATTCCGGCAGATGCGTAATCTTCGCCAAATCAACATGCATCAGCGACCGGCAACGACTGGAATTTCATTCTGCTGTCGAGCGCGTCATCTAAGCACTGCTCGCGACACGATAGTAGTGTGGTCGTCGCGCAGCCCGCCAGACGTCTCAGACCAGAGGCGGGTTGCGTTCGAACTGGTCCTGATGCCAATACGGATACGGGCGCGGGGTAGCGCTGGCGGCATCGAGTGTTTTCATCTGCTCGGCGGTCAGATTCCAGCCCTCTGCGCCCAGGTTTTGCCGCAGTTGTTCCTCATTGCGTGCGCCCATGACAATGGTCGCGACGGTAGGCCGTTGCAAAAGCCAATTCAGGGCGATCTGAGAAACCGTCTTCCCGGTGTCCTTCGCGACCACATCCAGCGCATCCACCACCCGGTAGAGATACTCTTCATCCACCTGCGGACCTTTGTCCGCCGTTTTATGCAGACGGCTTTTCTCGGGCAGTGGCTGGCCCCGACGGAGCTTTCCGGTCAGGCGCCCCCAACCCAGCGGGCTCCAGATTAGAGCGCCCACTTTTTGATCGATCCCGAGCGGCATCAGTTCCCATTCATAATCGCGGCCCACCAGGGAATAGTAAACCTGGTGCCCCACATAGCGAGCCCAGCCGTAGCGCTCTGAAACGCTCAGCGACTTCATCAAATGCCAGCCGGAAAAATTCGAACACGCGATATAGCGCACTTTTCCGCTTCGAACCAATTGATCGAGGGTCGAGAGCGTCTCCTCGACCGGGGTCATGGCATCGAACCCGTGCATGTGATAAATGTCGATGTAGTCCGTCCCTAGCCGCCGCAGACTGTCTTCGCAGGCGGTGACCAGATGGTGGCGCGAAGATCCGACGTTGTTCGGTCCTTCGCCCATACGGAAAGTAGCCTTACTCGAGATCAGCCATTCCCGTCGATGTCCCTCGATGGCTTTCCCAACGATTTCTTCGGAAAGTCCCGAGGAATAGACATCCGCCGTATCGATCAGATTGACGCCGGCTTCCTGACAGATGCCGAGAAGCTTCTGCGCCTCCGCGACATCCGTGCTTCCCCACGCCTGAAAGAACTCGCCCGCTCCGCCGAAGGTGCCTGCGCCAAAGCTGAGAGCGGAAACTTTGAGGCCGGAATGTCCAAGAAGTCTGTATTGCATGCAGTGCTTATCTTAGTCGGCGGAGCGCCCCGGAAGAAAGCGCCGGATTCCGAAATCGTACGCTGCAGAACCAAGAATCCCACCGAGGATCGGCCCGACGATGGGTACCCAGAAGACCATGGTGCCATCGGTCAGGCCGTTGTTCCTGAATCCCGCGAGGACGGTAAACAAGCGCGGCCCGAAGTCGCGCGCCGGGTTTATGGCATAACCATGCATGCCGCCAAACGACATGCCGATGGCAACTACAATCAGGCCCACCATGAGCGCGCCCAGATTGGCGCCAGGAGGCTGATTGCGCTCGTCGGTGATCGCGAGAATCATCATCAGCAGAAGCGCCGTGCCAATGGTCTGATCGAGCAACCCGGCGAAAGGAACCTGCGGAAAACCCGGGAATGTGGTGAAGACTCCGGCGGTCTTCTCAAGATTAGGATCGAAGGCGTGGAATGCCGGCAGGTAATTCCAATAAACCAGGGCGGCTGCGATGAACGCGCCCGCGACCTGCACAACGATGTAAGGCCCAACCTTGCGCCACGGGAAATCGCGATAAATCGCCAGTGAAATCGTCACAGCGGGATTCAGATGCGCGCCCGAGATCCGCCCGGCCAAATAAATACCCATGGTTACGGCCAGGCCCCAGCCGATGGTGATGTTGGTGTAACCACCATGGACGATCTCGCCTGGAGAGCCGGTGCCGAACAGAACAGTCATGGCCACTACGCCGGTGCCGAACAGCATGAGCACGGTCGTCCCGATAAATTCCGCGATGAGTTCGGGGATCATGCGATCTGAAACGCTTCATGCAGCCGCCGCCAGGTCACCGCAAGTTCCTCCGGCAGAACCCGCGTTTCAGCGATGGTACTCATGAAATTGGCATCGCCCACCCAACGCGGCAGAACATGCATGTGGATGTGGCCCGCGATACCCGCCCCCGCGCTTTCGCCCAGATTCATGCCGATATTCAGGCCATCGGGCCGGTAAAGACGCCGTAATATTGCCTCGGAACGCCGGATAAGGTTCATCATTTCAGTGGAAACGGCTTCCTGTAGTGCGGAAAGCTCCGAAACATGCCCGAGCGGAACCACCATCAGGTGCCCGCTGGTATAGGGAAAGCGGTTCAAAATGACGAAATTCCACTCCCCGCGATGGACGATCAGATTCTCCTCATCGCTGTCGGCCGCCGCCACGTCGCAGAAAACGCAGCCGCTGTTGCGACCCGCGCTCAACAGATACTGATAGCGCCAGGGACTCCAGATGTAATCCACTTCAGGCGGGCGTTTCAGGCGAAGGAAGGGGCGCCACGGCAGTCACGTTCACAACATCCTTCAATTCTTTACTGGGCTTGAAATAAGGGATTTTCTTGGCGGGAACTTCCACCCGGGTGCCGGTCTTGGGATTGCGGCCGACGCGGGATTGACGCTGGCGGGTCCGAAAACTGCCGAAGCCGCGGATCTCAATCTTGTCGCCGCCGCGCAGGGACTTCACGATACTGTCAAAAATCGCCTCGACGATGACTTCGGATTCCTTGCGGGTCATTTCCACTACCCGTGAGACCTCTTCAATCAGATCGGCTTTGGTCATTCTTTTCCCTCACAAAGACAGCAGTATGAAGCAATTACAGGAAATTTGAGTATACCTGAAGATCGCTGTTTTTGATGCCGTGCTTAAGATGGGAATAATTGAACTCCTTCGTCACAGTTGTGTCGGGAGTGCCGAGAAGCGGCACCTCGCTGATGATGCAGATGCTGGGGGCGGGGGGCTTGCCGCTGCTCACAGACGGGGTGCGACTGCCAGACAAAGAGAACCCCCGCGGTTACTTCGAATTCGAGGCCGTGAAGCGGACTGCCCGCGATTCCACATGGGTTAATGCGGCACGCGGGAGAGCCGTCAAAGTGATCTATGCCCTGCTGCGGGATCTGCCGCCGGAATTCGAATATCGCGTCATTTTTATGCATCGCGATCTTAGGGAAGTCGCCGCCAGTCAGCGCGCCATGCTCATGAAACTGGGCGCACCTGGCGCTGGAGTCGACGACACCCGCATCGCTTCCATTTTCGAGGTGGAGCTTGCTGCCACACTCACGTGGCTCTCCGGGCGAGCGAATTTTTCGTTACTCCAGGTCGACTATCGCCAGTCTCTGGAAAAACCCCAGTCCATCGCAGCCGCGGTGAACCAATTCCTTGACGGCGGTCTGGATGAAGCCCAGATGGCAGCGGTGGTCGATCCAGCGCTCTATCGCCACCGCGGTCAATACTGAAAGCATGTTATCGGTCTACCTTTCGGACAGCAAAGTCGAGGTTCGACAGCAAGCGATCCCGGAGCGTCCCGACGGCTTCGCGCTCATCCGCCTGTTGATGGGCGGAATCTGCAATACCGATATCGAGTTGCAGCGCGGATACTACGGCTTCTCCGGCACGCCCGGGCATGAGTTCGTCGGCGAAGTCGTAGCGGCGGACGACGCGTCGTGGGTCGGCAGGCGAGTGGTAGGCGACATTAACCTGGGCTGCCACCACTGTACCTGGTGCAGCCGGGGACTGGTGCGGCACTGTCCGCACCGAACCGTCCTGGGAATCGTGAAACACCCTGGAGCCTTCCGCGAATTCCTGACGCTGCCCGAACGCAACCTTCATGCGGTGCCCGATTCCGTTTCGACCGAGCACGCCGTGTTCACGGAACCACTGGCAGCCGCGTGCGAGATTCTCGATCAGGTGAGCATTCCGGAAGGTGGGGCGGTTGCGGTGCTGGGAGATGGCAAGCTCGGGCTCCTGATTGGGCAGGTTCTGCAAGCCTCGGGCTGCCGCGTCCATCAGTTTGGCAAGCATCCTGAAAAGCTGCGGATTGCTGCGCGCGCGGGCGTCGTTACGGAACTCGTGCGCGACCAGATGCCCGAAGCCGAGTATGAATGGGTGGTGGATGCAACGGGGTCCGCACTGGGTCTGCGCACGGCCGCCCGCATGGTGCAACCGCGCGGGACCGTCATTTTGAAATCCACCATTCACGGCGAAGTCTCCGTGGATACCGCGCCGATCATCGTCAACGAAATAACGCTGGTCGGCTCACGCTGCGGACGCTTTGAGCCCGCGCTGCGTCTGCTCGAAACCGGCGCGGTCCAGGTGGACGAAATGATTTCAGAAACCCTGCCGCTGGCCGAAGCCGAACGGGCTTTCTCTATAGCGGCGAGGCATGGCGTCCTTAAAGTGCTTCTCGCGAACTAACGAATGCGCGATTCTTCAGCCGTGATCTCCCAGGTCCCGCTAATACACAGCGACACCGTGCGAGGAAATAGTGCCGCGGCACCGCGCTGGTAACGTACTTCACCACCTCCCACTGCGCGAACAACGGCTGCGCCTGCCCGCATCCGGGAGGGTGAGCGGGCGTAAAAGCAGCCGCCAGGCCCCGTTCAGAAATCAACTAATTCAATAATTTCCCCTGCCGCAGATAGGCAGGCACATCAAGGTCGTCGTCATAGACTATCGGCGCGCCATTCGTTGCGTTGGAGGAATCGTGCGCTGCCTCGGCCACAACAGGCGCGGGAGGCGGTGCGACGACGCCAGTCGCATGGGCCGGCCGCTCCGTGAAAAATACGCTCGTCGGCATGGCTTCAATCATTGGCTCGCGCGTGTCTTCCGGCCTGGCGAAGCCCGTGGCAATGACGGTGACCTTCACGGAATCACCCATTTCACTCTTCGTTATCACGCCGAAGTTCAACTGCAGGTCGTCCGATCCGCTGGCCTCGCGAATAATCGAGCAGGCCTCATTCATCTCATGCAGGCCGATGTCGGGCGATGCCGTAATGTTCATCAGCACCTGCCGCGCGCCCTTGATTTTGGTATCTTCAAGCAGCGGAGAATTGATCGCGGCGCGGGCCGCTTCGGCCGCCGCGTTCTCGCCCTTCGCCGTGGCATTGCCGATGAGCGCTATGCCCATTCCCGAAATCGCCGCCTTAATATCCGAGAAATCCAGATTGATCAAACCGGGTGTCAGAATCAGTTCGCTGATGCCCTGCACCGCCTGCCGGAGCACATCGTCCGCCATGCGGAAAGCATCCGCCATGCTGGTGCCCTTGGGAGCGATCTTCAGCAGCCGGTCGTTCGGAATGGTAGTCAGGATGTCGACGGACGATGCGAGATCGGACACGCTCCGGTCCGCCTGCCGCATGCGCTTGCCGCCTTCGAACGAGAATGGTTTGGTTACGATCGCAATCGTCAGAGCATCGAGCTCCTTGGCCAGCGTGGCAACCACGGGCGAGGCCCCCGCACCGGTGCCGCCGCCCAGCCCCGCAGTCACAAACACCAGGTCCGCGCCTTCAAGGATGCTGAGGATTCGCTCGGTGTCTTCAAGCGCCGCCTGCCTGCCAATCGCAGGGTCCGAACCAGCACCCAGACCATTCGTGATCTTCGCGCCGATCTGAATTTTATTCGGAACCTTCGAAGCCTCGAGCGCCTGCGCATCCGTGTTCATGACATAGAACTCGACGCCATCGAGCCCTTCCTCATACATGCGCCCAACGGCATTCGAACCGCCGCCGCCCACGCCGATAACTTTGATGCGCGCACCCTTACGCGTCTCATCCTGCATCTCGTATTTCAGTACGTCCATTTGCGTTTCCTCCGAGCTACCTGAGAATTCTGCCCAGCATCCCGATCGACTGTTTTTCGACATCCACCTGGGTATGCAGGCGCGCCGAATACATGGCGAGCCCCGCGGCCACGGTCCATGCCGGATCGTTCAGTTCCTCGGGCCAGTCTTTGAAGCCTTGTGCCAGACCCATGCGCGCGGGACATTCGAGCACACGTTCGGCGACGTCGCAGATGCCCGCCAGCAGCGCACCGCCGCCTGAGATCACAAGCCCGTTCGCAAGCGCGCGCTGCATACCGAAGCGCGCCAGTTCGCCGCGCACCATTTCGAACAGCTCGACCGCGCGCGATTCCAGAATTTCGTTGATCAGTTTACGCGGTGCGTCACGTAACGGACCATGGCCCGCAACCGAATCGGGCATGGGCAGTTCCACCACGCTGTTCTCCGCCGTACCCTCCGCCTGAGCACTCCCGAAGGCTTCCTTGACCAGCGCGGCGGATTCGAGCGGAATACGCAGCGCGTGCGCCAGATCGCGCGAGAAATGATCGCCGCAGATCTTAAGCGTGGTGGCCAGCTGGGCGGATTCGCCGAAGTAACAGACCATCTCCGAGGAGTGCTGCCCTATGTCGACCAACGCCACGCCATCGCGCCTGTCGTCCGGCAGCACGCTCGCGTAGCATGAGGCAATCGCCTCAAAAACCGTCTCGTCTACGGAAAGATGCACGCGATTGATCGCGCCCACCAGGTTGTTGTGTTCCTGCTGCGAGGCTGTCACCAGATGCGCGTTGGCTTCGAGCGTCGAGCCCAGCATCTGGCGGGGATCGTGAAAGCCCGGATGATCGTCCACTACAAAATCCTGGGGCAGAACTTCGAGGATCATGCGGTCTTCCTGCAGCTGGACCCGCATGGCGCGATCCATGGCGCGGTTCACATCCTTCTGGGTAATCTCGCGCGGACGGCCCATATCCCATCTACCGCGGCTGTTGGCGCCACGAACCGTGAGCCCGCCGATTCCCGCCACCACGGATTCAATCGAAACCCCAGCCGTGTCTTCAGCCTGCACCACAGCCCTGTGAATGCAGTCCGAAACAGCTTGCTGATCGGCGATACGGCTCTTCGCCCATCCTTCCGACGGTACGCAGCCGTACCCCAGGAAATGCATGCGCTCGTCTTCGAGCACGCCAATCACGCAGCGTGTTTGAGTGCTTCCTGTGTCAAGTCCGGCCGAATAAATACGTTTGGCGCTCATGCTTTTCTACCTTGCTGAAATACGGTCGTCGATTCGCAGATCGAACATGCTGGCCCGCTCCGAATGCTTGCGGATCTCTTCGTAGTGGCTCAGAAAATTCAGATATCGTGAGCGGAAATGCTGGTCTCCCAGCATCAGCTCCACGCCGTGCCCGCTGACGTCGGAGATCACTCGCATGTCTTCAGTGCTAGCCGCGTTGATCTCCGAAATACCCTTCGCATCGGGTCCCAGATCGTCCAGCAGATGCTGCATGGAAGCGACGCGCAGGCGCCTCTCTTCGTCGGTCTGTTCTTCGTTCATGCCGCTCAGCACCGGCAGCCGGAAACGCGCCCGCGGCGGAATAGTAAGCAGCACGCCCTCGGCATCGGTAAGGGCCATCCAGTGGCGCACGGAACCGGCGATGGGCAGTTGCGCGAAAGCCACCGGGCGCCGTTCGGTAATCGTCACGATAATGCGGTTGGGCCAGATGCGAGTCACTGCCGCGGTGCGCACCCAGTCGACCGCGAGCACATGCCTGCGCCTCTCGGCCAGGGGAACCCCGAATACGCTCTTCCCGAAATCGGTTGTGAAGACCGCCTGCAGCCGCGAGAGATTGGTGTAATGCACCCCGTGAATCTCCAGATTCTCAAGATGGAAGCGGGCATCGCGCAGCAGGAACGAATGCACCTCCATGCCGCCCCAGGCGACTCCGGCAAACGCGGTGGACCATACCGCAATGCGCCCCCAAAGCAGCAGACGCCCCTTAAAAGACGGCTTCGGCGCATCG
This sequence comes from Terriglobia bacterium, assembly GCA_040003745.1. Taxonomy (GTDB): domain Bacteria; phylum Acidobacteriota; class Terriglobia; order Bryobacterales; family Bryobacteraceae; genus BOG-234. The sequence goes on along the minus strand of JBDUBZ010000012.1, from coordinate 1,463 downwards.
CCGCGCCTTAATTTTTCAACCGGCTTAGCCACCCAGCGCCTCCAAAATCCTGTCGCTCAACAGCGAAACACTGCCAGCGCCCAGAGTCAGAATCAAATCGCCCGCTTCGACGTCTTTCAGCACCGCCGCAATGCCTGCCTCGGGTGAATCCGCGTACTCCACACCGCGATGCCCAAACTGCCGCATGCGCTCAACCAGCACCTGCGAGGAAACGCCCTCAATGGGCTCTTCCGAAGCTGCATAGATGTCGAGCACCACCACCCGATCGGCGGCATGGAAGGCCCGCGCGAAATCGTCCATCAGGTGCATGGTGCGCGAATAACGATGGGGTTGAAACAGGACGTGCACGCGGTTGTGGCAGCACGATCTCGCGGCCTGCAACGTGGCCCGTATCTCAGTCGGATGATGACCGTAGTCGTCAACTACGGTGATGCCCCGGGCTTCTCCGCGCAGTTCGAAGCGTCGTGCTACGCCCGTGAATTTCTTGAGACCTTCGCGAATTACCTCGGGCTCAACGCGCAGCTCGATCGCCGCCGCAATGGCCGCCGTAGCGTTCAGGACGTTGTGCTTACCCGGGATATTCAGGTGGAATTCGCCCAGGTCTTCCGCGCGCCGGTGAAGATGGAAGCGGCTGTGAAAGTCGCTGCATTCCCGATCCTCCGGCTGATACTCCGCCTGAGCGCTGCGGCCGTAAGTGATGGTCCGGCGGCGCACATTGGGCAGGATGCTCTGCACGTTCTCGCTGTCGAGACACATGATGGCCGCACCGTAGAACGGAACTTTGTTAACGAAATCCGTGAAGGCCGCTCGGATCTCCTCTATGTCGGCGTAGTGATCGAGATGCTCGCGATCGATATTCGTAACCAGCGCGAGAATCGGCGACAGCTTTAGAAACGAGCCGTCGCTTTCATCCGATTCCACCACCATAATGTCGCTCTTGCCAACACGCGCATTCGAGCCGCCCATGGCCGCTACTTTGCCGCCGACCACCACAGTGGGGTCCATTCCGGCATGGCTCAGGATGGTGGCGATCATCGAAGTCGTCGTGGTCTTACCGTGGCTGCCCGCCACCGCTACACCGTATTTGAGCCGCATCAGTTCCGCCAGCAGTTCGCCGCGCGGAATCACGGGTATTGCCAGGCGTCGCGCCTCCTGCACCTCGGGATTCGATTCATCCACCGCCGAACTGACCACCAGCGCCTTCGCGCCGAGCACGTTCGAGGCGTTATGCCCTTCGTAAACTTTGGCGCCCAGCTGGGCGAGCCGGTCGGTCGTAGGCGTCAGTTTCAGATCCGAGCCGGAGATCTCGTAGCCAAGATTCAGCAGCACCTCGGCAATACCGCTCATGCCGATTCCCCCGATACCCGCGAAGTGCAGATGCTGCCTGGAAAAAAACATTTTATCTATGTATTGTTTCGACTGCGCGGACTAGTGTCAATTGCTTCCTGTAATAAAATCGCTGC
>JBDUBZ010000228.1:0-6831 GCA_040003745.1 Terriglobia bacterium | reverse complement strand
TGAAAATACTGCTCCTGACCCAGTGGTTCGATCCCGAGCCGACCTTCAAGGGGCTGTTATTCGCGCGTGAACTTACCGCGCTTGGTCACCAGGTGCAGGTCTTGACTGGCTTCCCGAACTATCCAGGGGGAAAGGTGTATCCGGGTTATCGGATAAAGCCCTGGGCGCGCGAAGACATCGGTGGAATTTCCGTCATTCGCGTCGCGCTGTATCCCAGCCACGATACCTCGGCCGTCGGGAGAGTGCTGAACTACCTGACCTTCGCGGCTTCGGCGGCACTGGCCGGAACCTTCATGGTCCGGCAGCCCGACGTGATTTATGTCTACCATCCTCCGGCGACAATAGGGTTCGCGGCTGCGGTCATAGGTTTTTTTCGTCGTACCCCGTTCATCCTCGATATGCAGGACCTTTGGCCTGATACTGTGGCGAGCACCGGAATGCTGTCCGCGAATGCCGCTATTCGTTTGCTTGGAAGTTACTGCCAGTGGGTTTACAGGCGTGCCCGGCACATCGTGGTTCTTTCGCCCGGTTTCAGGCGGAAGCTTGTGGAACGGGGTGTCGCGCCGAATAAGATCGACGTAATCTACAACTGGTGCGACGAAGCTGCGATGGATGCGGGTGGCACTGTTCCGGGTGGCACTGTTCCGGGTGACGTAAAAGACGCGCTGGCGAACCGCTTCAACGTGATGTTTGCGGGAACAATGGGTATCGCGCAGGCGCTCGATACGGTTCTGGACGCCGCCGCATTGTGCGTGAAAAGTCTGCCTGAGGTTCAGTTCGTGTTGATCGGCGGTGGTGTGGATCGCCCGCGGCTGGAGAACCGGGCGCGAACTCTGGGTCTCACCAACGTGAGATTTCTGGCGCGGCAGCCGATGAGCGCGATGGGCGGAATTACAGCCCTTGCCGATGTGCTTCTGGTGCACCTCAGAAACGATCCCTTGTTCAGCATCACCATTCCGTCGAAGACCCAGGCTTATCTCGCGGCGGGTAAGCCGGTGCTGATGGGCGTGCGCGGGGACGCGGCGGATCTGGTCACCGCGGCGGGCGGGGGCTTGCTCTGCGAGCCGGAAAACCCGGAGAGCCTGGTTGCAGCCGTTGCGCGCTTCGTGGCCATGCCGGTTGCGGACCGTGTGGCAATGGGCTCTGCCGGCAGGTGCTACTACCAGCGTGAACTTTCGCTGAGGAGCGGCGTCGAAAAGTTCGCGGCTCTTTTCGCTAAGCTTGGCGGGCAACGCGGGTCCCGGCAATTCCCGCATCGCGCCAGGCGAATCTTCGACCTGGTTCTGACGATCCCGTTTCTGATCCTGACTTCGCCTTTGGTGGCCGCGATCTGGCTCTGCGCACGGGTGCGTCTGGGTAAGCCGGTTTTGTTTCGGCAGGTGCGCCCGGGTTATCTCGAGAAGCCGTTCACGATTTACAAATTTCGCACTATGCGAAATACGACCGATGCGGAGGGACGGCTACTGCCGGACGCTGAGCGAATGGACGGCTTCGGCTCCTTTCTAAGGAAAACGAGCCTCGATGAACTGCCCGAACTATGGAATGTCCTGCGCGGCGAATTGAGCCTGGTGGGCCCTCGTCCACTGCTGCCGGAGTACCTGCCGCTCTATACGGCGGAGCAGCACAGACGACATGAAGTGAAACCTGGTGTGACAGGTTGGGCTCAGGTTCACGGGCGCAACGCGATCGGCTGGGAAGAGAAATTCAAGCTGGATTTATGGTACGTGGAAAACCGCAGTTTCTGGGTCGATATCCGCATTCTGTTTCTTACGGTTAGAAAGGTATTTCAGGGAGAAGACACAAATTCCGCGGGGCACGTAACGATGCCGCGCTTCGAGGGCTCGCAAAACTCGCGAGGGGGCGCCGGTTCCGAGAACACGATTTATCGGGCTCAGTGAAGCGCGGAGCTTTCGCGCAGAGCCTCCGCGAGCTTCGTGACCACAATCCGGATATCGTCGTCGGTCAACCCAGGCTCAATCGGAAGCGACAGAACTTCGTGCGCGGCCCTCTCGCTGTGCGGCAGATCTCCTTCTCTATATCCCAGGTGCTGGAAACAGTCCTGGAGGTGAAGAGGTATTGGATAGTAAACCGCCGTAGCAATGCCGCAACTGGCGAGTTGGCCTCGAACCCTGTCTCGATCCGGAATGCGGATCGTGAATTGATTGTAGACATGGAGCCGGCGAGGATGTTCGGCCGGGGCGACTATCGTCCCGTTGAGCATCTCCCGCAAGTGTCTGCGATAAGTTGCTGCATTAGCCCGGCGGCGTGCTGTCCAGGCGTCTAAGTACCTGAACTTCACCGAAAGAACGGCTGCCTGAAGCGTGTCGAGGCGTGAATTCATTCCCACAAAGGGATGTACGTACGTGGAACTGGCGCCGTGATTCCGAAGCATGCGAAGGCGTTCGGTGAGTTCCTCGTCGTCGGTGGTAATGAGCCCGCCATCGCCGAGTCCACCGAGATTTTTGGAAGGAAAGAAGCTGAACGCGGCGCACCGTGCGAGCGAGCCCGCCCGTGCGCCATCGAACTCGGCTCCAATGGCCTGGGCAGCGTCTTCGACTACAGGTATTCCGAAGCGGTTTGCCACGGCGTCAATTTCATCCATCTGCGCGCACTGACCGAACAGATGCACAGGCAGGATAGCCTTTATCGACTTCACGCCGCTGGCCGATTGTCCACCAAGGTATTCCGCAAGTTGTGCGGCGTCGAGATTGTAGGTCTCCGGATCGATATCCAGAAATACCGGTTCGGCGCCCAGGCGGGCGATTGAACCAGCTGTCGCGAAAAATGAAAAAGGTGTCGTGACGACCTTGTCGCCGGGGCCGATACCGAAAGCGGCCAGGGGCAGAAGGATCGCATCGCTTCCGGATGCGCAGGCAATGGCGAATCGCGTCCCGCAGTATTCCGCGATCTGTTGCTCGAACACCCCCACTTCCGGTCCCATTATGAATCTGCCATGATCGAGAACCCGCGCGATAGCGGCATCTACTTCAGGCCGAATTAAAGCTGTCTGTCTGGCGATATCCAGCATAGGGATTCCGTTATTCTTCATCAGTCAGGAATGTGGCGGTTGTTCTGGAAAGGCATGGGGACACTCACAAACCCTGCGCGGCGGCGAGAGAGAGCAGGTGGACAATCCGAGCATAGGGCTGCCCATCACGGCGCTTCCCGGACTGCGCTATTCCCTTGGCGACCAAGTTCGTGCGCAGCGAGGCGTTCTCCATAAGGGCGCCTACCACAGCCATAAAACTGCTTTCCACTAAAGGATCGAAGTATAGAGCCGCGTCCTCGCAAACCTCGCGGGCGTAAGGTCTGTCGGCCGCGAGGACAGGCACACCGGCGGTCATGGCTTCGACCAGTGGCAGGCCAACAGTTTCCTGCAGGGACGGCATCACGAGAACGTCGGCCAGGCCGTAAGCCTCTGAGAGGACGGGTTGCCGCAAATAGCCGAGGCATTCTACGCCGTCAATTCTTTGCGCGGGATGATCGAGGGGAAATGTTAGAAAAATCGCGATCTCGGGATATCGTCGTTTCAATGCGGGCGCGGCACGCACGAGCAGGTCGACATTCTTGTAGTGTGAGTCGTTTCCGACGTATAGCAATCTATATCCCGATTTTGCTCTTCGCATGGGAAGTAACTGAGATGAGGGCAACCCGGGGGCGAAAATCCCCACTGTGGGAGGAATTACGTGAATGCGTTCAGACGGAATCCTAAACGTATCGCCGACCATGCGTTGCATGACATTCGTTTGAACTATAACGCCCCTGCTCGCCCGGCAAGACCTTTTCATCGCACCCAGTATCGCTTTGTAACGGAGCCTGCTCGCCAAGCCCATCGAAGATTGAGCCTCGGACGAAAATGGCAGGGATTGCTGAATGAAGGTCATGTGGGGAACCGAGACGCCAGGCAGACCGGCCCCACATAAACTCAGGTAAACGTCGGCGCCCAGACGCAGCAGGGCGTCTCTCAAGCCGTGTTCGAGCCACCACCAACGATAAACCCGATTGGCTTCCGCAAAAGGAACTCGGACCTCCACAATCCTGTCGGATTGAGGCATTTCGAACAGGCGCTCCGATTGAGATGAGCAGAAGACGTAAATTCGTGAAAAATGATCATCCTGGAGAGTCGCTTCCAGCAGATCCGAGAGCACTGTGGCGGCTCCCCCATGCCTGACGCCAAATGCCTCAATCGCAAGTTGTAGCGCCATCTCAAGAATTCGCTCCGCCGGAAGGGGAAGTAACCAATTCACGTACCTGAATAATCCGGAGGGGCTTTGTCGACGCAGCGTTTCGTTTTTCGAGCCCAAGGTATAGAAAAGATCCCAACAAAGTAAGAGGAAGAAAAGCCCAGCCCCCGGACAGCGAGGCTTGCACGACATATACAGCGACACCGGCCAGAAATGGATCAGCAGGTGAACGGCCCGCGAAGGAAAGCTTCCACAGACATAAAAGGCAAGGGCCAAGAATCAAGAAAATCATCGCCGGAGCGCCGCCTTTGTAAAGAACTGTTGTGATTCCGATATGCGGAACGGTGGCGATACCTCCTTCTGGAATGGGCGACGGGAAGCCGCTACCGAACCCCGCGCCGCGAGCCCATTCCGCTGGCCCCATGCTGTCCAGCATTGAGGTTAGTTCCTCGAATCTATCCTCCTTAGCGTAATCCGTTGCCGCCAGACGGTCCCCAAGTTGGGTCTGTTGCAGTGCGGCGAGACCCGGGACAGTCCCGCTGATGGCCGCGCCGGCAAGCAGGAGAGAAGCCGCGCCCATCCAGATGAGATTGCGCGGGTTTCGCTTGATTTCGACTACGGCCGTGCATATCAGCGAAATGACCACAGTGATAAACACGGATCGCGTCGCTGAAATCACAGCAAAAAAAATCGTCAGCGCCATGCCGGAAAAAGCAATCCCCTTCTCAAGGGGGCGATTCAGCCTTGCTCTTGACCACAAACATGGGAATGCCATCGCAATGAGGAAGCTCGATGTGAACATCGCACCATCTATCTCCCGCCCCCCGCTTCCTATGGATTCGACGTACCCGGTTAGCAATAGAACCAGACTAAAGGCAAACGTGATGCAGATCGCGACGTAGCATTTTTTTAAAAGGGAATGAAACTCGTCCTTCCCTTTTAATTGCGCGAGCGCAACGCCTATTGGCAGCCCGCAATAGCAAGAAATGTCCTGCAGAGCTGTCCTCTGCTCGAATGGCGATTCGTCCCAGGTCGCTAACATTATTGCTGTCATAAAAACCCCGGCAAGGGCATAGAAGATAACAACGAAGCGGTTCCCGCGGTATTTTGTGACATAACTGAAAGATGTGGCGATGACGGTTGCGAGCACGAAGCCATTCATCACCGGTATACTTCCCACCCGCATGTCGAGGGTAAAAGAGAGCGGCAGACTGGCAAATACTACAGTCGCGATCAGGATAAGATCGGGAAGGCCGCGCGCGGAACGGGCCGCGGCTCTGACCGTCTGAGCTCCAGTCATTTGATGTGTCACTCGAACGCCGGGGGATTGTTGGACCGCTTCAGGACCAGCCTGCCCGATAGCTCGTAGGTTCGAAATGTCCGCTGCAGGAACCACGGCAGACGATACAACTGCCAAAGGCGAATAGCGTACCTGTCAAGCAGGCTGGAGCCAAGCTTGTGCCGTAATCTCATGTCGGCCTTCTCGCCTTCGTCAAGGTGAGGCTTTTGAAAACTCAGTTGGCTGGTGTGAAGCCGGAATGCGGCTACGGGATAGCGCACTACACGTTGAAAGGAGTAATTCTGAAGTGCGGCCCGGCAAAAAAAATCGAAATCGGACGCCGCCCGGTAGCGCTCATCAAACCCGTTCAGTGCCTCGAACGTCCTGCGGCGGAATATAGCGGCCGGCTGGCAGAACGACAAGTAGCCACCTCGAAGTATCCGTACCGCTAATGGTCCCGCGGAAGGGAGCATGGAAAAAAGAAATCTTCCACTCTCATCCACATAATCGGCGCCGCCGTAGGCTACGTCGGACATTCCTTCGGTCGCCTTTTTCAGCATTTTCACAAAGGCCCGCGTAAAAATCCAGTCGTCTGAATTAACATAGCCGACCCACTCCGTGCCCGCTTTGCGAAGCCCCGCATTGATCGCGACATACATGTTGCCGGGAGGCACGCTGATCGTCTCCACATTCCATCGCCTGCAGATATCCATCGTGCTGTCGGTAGAAAAACTATCCGCGACTATGACCCGGATCTCCTTCGCCGCTTTGAGGGAGGCTAATGTCCAGTTGAGGCTGCGTTCGCTGTTCAGGGTCGGAACTACTATTGTGAGTTCCTCACGCGGGGCGTCCGGAGAAGATTGCATCTATAAATCGCGCGCGACGAATATCGCATCGGCCTGAAGAATTTCGCCGGTGTTCGGGTCGCTTACATTTTCGATCATGCCAGCTAATCGAAAGCCAAGCTCCGACATCTGCTGGTGAATTTGGCCGAACAAAGGCTGCCCTTCATAGAGGGCGACAAAGCTGACTTCGCTGATCACAGCCTGGCAGCGCCTGATCGAACGCTCCCCCCCACGTATCACCTGGTCCTCGAAGCCCTGTACATCCATTTTTACGATGATTGGCGTCTCGAGACTTCGATCGGCCGTCCAGTGGTCGAGCGTGGTCATCGGTATGCGGATCTTGCGCGTACTCGAGGTGAACGGAAATGCCTCCAGACCCGCGCTGGAGATCCCGAGCATAGAAGACGACCCGGTAAATGCATTTTCTTCAAAATCAACCTCGCCAGCTTCCGCTCCCAGCCCCAGGTTGATCGGCTCGAAGCGGGGATCGCGTCCACGCAAGCGGTTAAGTCTTCCGAAGACT
>JBDUBZ010000227.1:0-6854 GCA_040003745.1 Terriglobia bacterium | reverse complement strand
CCCGTTTTCATCCCCTCCTTTGGCGAAAAGCGTAGCGCCGCCATGTCCCATCACAGCCGTTTTTGCCTTTTTTCCCCTTTCGCCTCAACAAAACCGCAAAATTTCAAGAATTCCCAATGCTAGCGTCGAGCCGAAGGAACACGATGCTCGACAACAGACTAAATCCCACCCAATTTCCCGAAATGCTGGAAGATTTCCTGACCGCCCCCACTACAACAAATTCTGCAACGGCATCATCGGTTGCCTCAAACCAGCCAACCCGCTCGAAACGCAACTCGCCTTCTCCATAGCCTCCGATTATTGGCGTCTGAACCGGTGTCGCAACATCGAAGACGGCATCTTCGCCAGTTCCCACCCCAACCCGACGTCCGAATTCGGCCCCACGCCAATCGACAAACAGATAGCCGCCTCTCAGACCAGCGCCTTCCTTTGCAGGCAGCCCGACTTCAAATTCTTCAGCACTTATGAAATGCGTATTGAGCGCGCGCTCAACCGTCACAAAGCCGAGCTGAAGCAACTCCAGTCCGAGCGCCGCAAGCTTGAGAACCAGCAGCCCGAACTCGGCCCCGTGTTCAAAGCGCACCTGCAGTCAGGCCTTATCCCCACGAATACCGAAACGCAGGGGGATACGAGTGGTCAGGGGTTTGGTTTTTCAGATTCCGCTTTTCCCGAAGCCGCCGTTCCAGTTCCGGATGCCGGAGACCAGACCAGGACACACACCGCCACCGACCGATCGCACCCCGGCGCTGCCGCAAATGGCTTTGAATGTTCAAATCCGCTCGAACCCGTCACCGGCGCCTCGGCCACCCCGCCTGAAGCCACCGAAAAGTCGGCGCCAAATGGCTTTGTATTTTCAAAATCCACGTCGGCGGCCAATGCCACCCGTCCGAACGGCCCAAATACCCCACGTGGCTCTGTCCAATACGGGCCGTCACGCTGAATTGGCCAGTGGCCGGGCGATTCCCAGTCAAACGAGAACCAAACCAATTGGGGCCGGAACTTCCGGTTCACGTTACACTGGAGTTCACCCCATGATTCCTCACGCAATCCCCGAAGGTCTGACCTTCGATGATGTGCTTCTGGTACCCGCCTGGAGTGACTTGCTGCCCGCCGAAGCGGACACTCGCACCCGGCTCACTCGGCTGATTCCACTCAACATTCCCATCGTCAGCGCGGCGATGGACACCGTCACTGAATCTCGCCTCGCCATAGCCCTCGCACAGCAGGGCGGGATGGGTTTCATCCATCGCAACATGTCCATTGAGCGCCAGGCGGAGGAGGTGGACCGCGTCAAACGCAGTGAAAGCGGCATGATTGTCGACCCCATCACCATCGCGCCGGATGAGAGGATCTCCGATGCCCTGGCCCTGATGCAGCACTACCGCATTTCGGGCGTTCCCGTCACCAAAGACGGCCGGCTGGTGGGCATTCTGACGAACCGCGATCTGCGCTTCGAATCGCGCTTCGACATGTTGATTTCCGACGTGATGACGAAGGACAATCTCATCACCGTGCCCGTGGGAACCACCCTCGAACAGGCGGAGGAGATTCTCCACCGGCATCGTGTCGAAAAGCTCCTCGTCGTCGACAAGGATTACAACCTCAAAGGGCTGATTACCGTCAAAGATATCCAGAAAAAGCTGAAGTACCCCAACGCCGCGAAGGACGAGCAGGGGCGCCTGCGGGTGGGCGCGGCCATTGGCGCTACGGGAGATTTCCTCGAGCGCGCCGAAGAACTGGTGCGGCGCAAGGTCGACGTCATCGCTATCGATACCGCCCACGCCCATAGCATTCGCGTGCTGGAAGCCGTGCGGGCGGTGAAAAGCAACATTCCCGGCGTGCAGTTGATCGCCGGCAACATCGGCACCTACGAAGCGGCGCGCGCGCTCATCGACCTCGGCGTGGATGGCATCAAGGTAGGCATCGGGCCCGGTTCCATCTGCACCACCCGGATCGTTTCCGGCGCTGGCGTGCCGCAACTGACGGCCATTGCCGCCTGCAGCCGGGCGGCGCGCGAAGCGGGCGTGCCTCTGATTGCCGATGGCGGCATCAAATTTTCCGGCGACGTGACCAAGGCCATCGCGGCGGGCGGCGACACCGTCATGATTGGAAGCCTGCTGGCCGGAACGGACGAGAGCCCCGGGGAGACCATCCTTTATCAGGGACGCACTTTCAAGAGTTATCGCGGCATGGGTTCCATGGGCGTGATGGCGGCCGGCAGCACTGAGCGCTATGGTCTGGACCCCAATCAGAAGCCGGTGCCGGAAGGCATTGAAGGCCGCGTGGCGTCGAAAGGGCCGCTGTCGGATCTGGTTTATCAGCTGGTAGGCGGGCTGAGATCGGGCATGGGCTATTGCGGGGCGCGCACGATCCCTCTGCTGCAGGAAAACGCGAAGTTCGTTCGTCTCTCGTCCGCGGGCTTGCGCGAAAGCCACGTCCACGATGTGATCATTACCAAAGAAGCGCCGAATTATCGCGTTGAATAATTCGTTCGCATCCGTTATAATCAACTTTCGCCTTTTGTTCGCGTTGCCGGGAGTCACTGAATGGACGAAAAAGAACGAGCACGAGCCCTTGAGCAGACGCTCGGGCAGATTGAAAAGCAGTTTGGCAAAGGATCGATTTTAAGACTCGGAGCGAAGGACGCCATCGTCCCCATCTCGGTGATTTCCACGGGTTCGATCTCGCTCGATGCGTGTCTCGGCACCGGCGGAGTGCCGCGCGGGCGAATTGTCGAGATTTTTGGCCCGGAATCTTCGGGTAAAACGACCATCGCGTTACAAGTAATTGCCGAAGCGCAGAAGCGCGGAGGGATGGCGGCTTTCATCGACGTGGAACATGCGCTCGATCCGTCTTATGCCAAGCGACTGGGTGTCGATGTCGACAACTTGCTGGTTTCGCAGCCCGATTACGGCGAACAGGCTCTCGAAATCACCGGGGCGCTGGTGGCATCGGGATCGATCGATGTGCTCGTCGTCGATTCGGTCGCGGCGCTGGTCCCCAAAGCCGAGCTCGATGGCGAAATGGGCGACTCGCACATGGGACTCCAGGCGAGGCTGATGTCGCAGGCGCTTCGGAAACTAACCGGCGGCGTGTCGAAGTCGAAGACCTGCCTGATCTTCATCAATCAGATCCGCGAGAAGATTGGCGTGATGTTTGGCAGTCCGGAGACGACTACGGGCGGCCGGGCTTTGAAATTCTATTCGTCCGTCCGGCTCGATATCCGGCGCATCGCGGCCATCAAAGATGGCGATGCCGTGGTAGGCAACCGCACGAAGGTGAAGGTCGTCAAGAACAAGCTCGCGTCACCCTTCCGGGAAGCTGAATTCGACATCATCTACGGTGAGGGCATCTCGAAGGAAGGCGATCTGATCGATTCCGGCGTAGCGCAGAGTGTGATCGAAAAGAGTGGCTCGTGGCTCAGTTACAAGGGCGAGCGCATCGGTCAGGGTCGCGAGAATGCGCGCCAGTTCCTGAAGGACAATCAAGATATCCGTCAGAACATTGAGCTGGAATTGAGAAAAGCGCTGGGGCTCAGAACGGAGCCGGCGCTCGGTACTTTGCCAGGCCCCCAGGCGGTGCCGCCGCAGGGTGGAACTGGCGCCGCCCTACCGCAGCCGCCGAAAGCCATGCCTGTAGCAGCCCCCCGGGCCCGGTAACGTGGTTCCTCGGACGCATCAGGCGCTGAGTACCACGCTGATCGCCGGTTCAAGATAGTTCGGAATGATGAAATCAGCGCCCGCGGCGAGCAGCCAACGGCGCTTTTTTTCATCCATGACAAGGCATTCGAGTTCATCGGTGGCGACGCCCACGGCCACACCGCCGGCGGCTTTGGTCTCTTCGATTTCCACCCGGCCGTCCCCGAACGTCAGAATTCTATTCGGCGCGATACCCGACGCCACGATTTTCCGGAGCAATTCGCGCTTCGTCAGGCTCTCGGGCGCGGAGCCGTAGATCCCGGCAAAGTAGTGATCGATTTTGAGAACCGCCGCGTCTTCGCAGATGTCTCCGTGGTCCGTCCCGCTGGCGAGATAGAGCGGAATACCCCGGGCCGCAAGCCGTTCCAGAAGCTTGCGAGAGCCGGGAACCAGGAGAAGATCCGGGTCGATGGTCCCGCTTTCGATGCCGGCTGTCATTTCCCGGCGGCGATGTTCGATACGGCTGAGGATCTCGGCTTTGTATTCCTCGGGCGATAATGGCGAGCCGCCCAGCGCCCGTACCTGCGCCACAAAAGGCTCCATCTGGTGCAGGGTGTCTTTGCCCGTGAACCGGGCCACATAGGTTTCGGCCTGATCGCGCAGAATAGCGGGATCGGGTCCGAGCGGACCCAGGGTTTCCATCATCATGTCGAGCATGAGCGGCATCCATCCCGCGCGAAACAGTCCCAGCGTGCCGTCGAAATCAAACATCACGGCGCGCATTCGTTCGATCAAGAATGTATTCTAAGGCAAGGTGAGGGGAAATTTTACAAGAAGGACTGCGCTCGGGCGCATCGCGGCAGCGGCGGCATCGCTCGCCGAGCTGTCCGCCCAGTTCGATTCAGATCCCCTGCGGCTGCTGCGCACCGGCCACCCGCGGCTGCTTCTGCTCGATCCCGACTTCGACAAGATCCGTGTGGCGACCAGGGAAAACCCGCTCGCCAGACGTATTTATCTGGAGCTCGAGAAAGATGCGGACCGCCTGCTCTCCATACCGCCGGTCGAATACAAATTGTCTGGGCAGCGCCTGCAAACCCAGACCAGGCGCGCGGTTGACCGCATTACGACGCTGGCCCTGATGTACCGGCTTTCCGGCCGCGATTCATGGCTGCGCCGGGCCATTATGGAGCTGAACGCGGCGGCCAATTTTCGCGACTGGAATCCGGCGCGTTTCGTCGAGACCGCCGAGATGAGTCACGCCTTCGCCCTCGGCTACGACTGGCTGTACAACGCTCTTTCGGCCGAAGAGCGTGGGTGGATCCGCGAGGCCCTGGTCACCAAAGCCCTCGATCCGGCGCTGCCGATCTACCAGCAGAAGACCTGGTGGACGCGCGAGCATTACAACTGGAACATCGTCTGTAACAGCGCCATGACCATGGCCGCGCTGGCGGTCGCCGAAGACGAACCGGCAAAAGCGGGTGGGGTTCTGCGGGGAGCTCTCGAATCGATTCCGCATGGTCTGGCTACCTTCGGCACCGACGGCGGCTGGCCGGAGGGAACGTCTTACGGCGAGTATGTGGCGCGGTATTCGGCCTTGTTTTTTTCCGCTCTCGAAACCGGGCTCGGCAACGACTATGGGCTGAGCGGATTCCACGGCCTCGATCGCGCGGGCCGGGTTCGCATCTACATGACCGGGACGTCGAACAAGATGTTCAACTTCGGCGATGCGCTCGAAGATCCCGGCCCGGCCCCGGAGATGTTCTGGATGGCGAAGCATTTCAGCGTCCCCGCGTATGCGTGGGCCGAACAGCGCCAACTGGAGCGCGGCATGCATCCCGATGCGCTTCATCTCGTCTGGTTTGCGAAGGATGCCAAGGTCCCCGCGCCGCCAGGGTTTCCTCTGGACACGGTATTTCACGGCATCGGTGTGGCGTCGTTCCGAACCGCCTGGGACGATCCAAATGCGATTTTCCTGGCGGTCAAAGGCGGCGACAACAAAGGCGCTCACGCTCATCTGGATCTGGGCAGTTTTGTGCTCGATGCCGGCGGCGTGCGGTGGGCCTCCGATCTGGGACCGGACGATGTGTCGGCGCCAGGTCTGCAGCGCACGAACCTCTATCGCGTGCGCACCGAATCCCACAACACGCTGCTGATTGAGGGCGAGAATCAGGACCCGAAAGCAGAGGCACGAATCACTCGCCAGGAATTCGCGCCGGATTTCAGCTGGGTGCAGATCGATTTATCGAAGGCAAGTTCCCACGTCAGGCAGTGGACGCGCCGCATCGGCATGGCTTCGCGGCAGGCAGTGTTGATTGAGGATTCGCTGCGGGCAGACCCTCCGGTGGACGTCATCTGGAGCATGTTGACCGAGGCCGACATCTCAGTGAACGGGCCCACTGCCACCCTTCACAAGAACGGGTGGAATCTGGCGGCGGAGATCCGCACACCGCGCCATGCGGTCTTCGACATCGCACCGGTGCGGACGGCTGCCGGGCAGCCGCAAAATGCGAAAGTCCAAAGACTCATCGTACGTATGTTAGATAAGGTGACCGAGCTCGACCTTAACATCGTGCTGACGCCCTATAAGGACGGACAGACCAAACCGAAGATCACGACTCAGTTCCCGGTCTCATGATCCGGCGGGATTTTATCCGGTCCGCAATGGCGGCGGCCGCGATGTCCCCGGCCGACGCCTTCGACCAGCGCATTTTTAAGCGAATCAACGAACTCCGCGAGAAGCGTGGCGCGGCTCCGCTGGCGTGGTCGGAGCCGGTGGCGGCCTGTGCGAGGGAGCAAAGCAGACGGATCGAACTGCTTCGCTTCCATGGGCACAACGATCCGGAGCGCGGAGACATTTCGAGGCGCCTGACTGCCGCCGGCGTAGCGTGGTCGAGCTGCGGCGAGAACCTCTTCAGCGAAAGAGGCTATGACGATCCGGTTCACTATGCCGTGGTGTTCTGGTGGTACAGCCCCGGTCACCAGCAGAACCTGCTGAATCCGGTGTATACGGAGACGGGCGTGGGCGTGGTTCGCGGGGTCGATGGAACTTGCTTCGCGACCCAGATTTTCATCACGCCGCCGGCACGTCTCCGCCGTTAAGTTTTCAGGAACGTGCCACGATCCAGCTCGTCGAAAGCCTGCCGCAGTTCCGCCTGCGTGTTCATAACCACGGGCCCGTACCACGCGACAGGCTCCTGAATGGGCTTGCCGGAAACG
>JBDUBZ010000011.1:0-22861 GCA_040003745.1 Terriglobia bacterium | reverse complement strand
GGTGGTTCCGAATGCGGACCCGCTGCACAAGGTTTCCATCATTCCGCGTGGCATGGCGCTCGGCATCACCATGCAACTGCCGACCGACGACAAGCACAACTACAGTAAAGACTATTGTGAGGATCAGCTGGCCATTATGATGGGCGGCCGCATCGCCGAAGAGATCTATCTTAATCAGTTGACCACCGGCGCGAGCAACGACATCGAGCGCGCCACCGAAATGACGCGCAAGATGGTTTGCGAGTGGGGTATGAGCGAACTGGGGCCCCTGAGCTTTGGCAAGAAAGAAGAGCAGATTTTTCTTGGCCGTGGGATCGCGCAGCACCGTGACTACAGCGAAGAGACGGCGATACGGATTGACGAAGAGGTCAAGCGCATCATCTCGACGGGCTACAGCCGGGCGCGCGTGATCATCGAGCAGAACTCTAACTCCCTGGTGCGCGTGGCTGAGGCGCTGCTTGAGCGTGAAGGCCTGGACGGCGGCGAGGTGAGAATTCTGATGGATGGCGGCACACTGCCTCCCCTTGCTATCGGCAAGCCGAAGGATACCGGGGATGTTCAGCAGGTGCTCCGGCCGGAATCTGGTGGCGGGCGCCGGGTGCCTGGCTTATCCGAAGGCGAACGGCCGGCGCCGGCCTGAAGACCTTTCCGGTTTACCTTTTCGATCTGGATGGTACGCTGCTCGATAGCGCCGCGGATATTTGCGGCGCTATCGGGCAGGTGCTTTCAGCCCATGTTTCTGAGCCTCCCTCCTTCGATTATTTGAAAAATTTTATCGGTTATCATCTCGATAACTGCTTCATTGAGGTTCTTCCGCACTATTCCCGCCAGCAGCTTGATGCGTTAGTGCAGGATTACCGCGCCATCTATCCGGCGCGCGGGCATGCCTCGACCTTCCTCTATCCCGGCGTGTCGGAAACCCTCGCGGCGCTGCCCGGTCGTAAAGGCACTGCAACAACCAAGGGGACTCCCACCACGAGGGCGATACTGGAGCAGTTCGGTCTGCTGCCGTTTTTCGATCATGTGCAGGGCACCGATGGATTCCCATGCAAACCGGCGCCCGACGTGATCTTGCGGTCTTTGGCCGCTCTCGGCGCCGATCCGGGCGATTGCCTGTTTGTGGGGGATTCGGCTGCCGATATGGAGGCCGGGCGTAAGGCCGGAGTAACGACATGTGCAGTTCGCTACGGCTACGGCACGGCCGACCGGCTGGCACAGTGGCAACCCGACTACTGGATTTCTGAAATACGGGAACTACTGCCTTAGCCCGTCCGTCGTTGGGATGCCGTCCGGTGACGCACTGTTGGCAGTGGCTTTCGGGGCCGGAATTCGCGCGCTACGTTTGAAGAAAGCCGCTGCTATGCTCCGGATCCGCATCCGAAATGGACACAAGCAAACTGAGTGTCAGGGTATGCAAGTCACGACCCGCAATCGGCTCCGGGGAGTACTCAAAGAGCCTCCTCCCACACATAAGCATTGAAGCGGCGGATCTCGCGGAATCCGAATCGCTCATAGAGACGGGCGGCTTCTGCATTACTTGCCGTGACGGTAAGGGTAATTTTGCGCGCGCCCGCCCGTTTGAGGCGATCCACGGCGTGTCGCAACAACTCGTATCCAAGCCCTGTACCGCGCACGCGCGGCGTGACACAAATCTGGGCGATGTGCGCAACACCGTCCCCTACAGAGCTTGAAAGAACGATTCCCGCGACAGAACCGGCGGCCCGGTCGAAGGCGACGAATGACGCTGTGGGCTCAAAAATCCCGCATCCGGGGAACTCCACAATGTTGTTCAGGAATCGCCGCGCGCCGCTGAGCGTCAGATACTGATCGTTGATACGTGCATCGATATGGTTGATGTAGGCGAGCGAGATCACCGTCGCAGCGGTTTCCCGGTGGTGGTCGCGCCACTCTTCCAGATAGTAGCGGGGATTGCCGGAACCCGGCTTAATCGGCGGTAGCTTCTCCGGGTCGAGCGAGAGAAGCAGGCGCTCAAAGAGACGGACGAAGCGGTCGCGCCGCAGAGTTCGGGCGATATCGTGTTCAATGAGCATCAACTGGCTCTCAATCCTGCTCAGGCCGGGGCTGCGCGTCAGGCTGTCGAAGAGGGCGCGAAAAATGCGGGCTTCAGCTTCGCCATCGCGCCACGCGGCGCGCACGAAGATGTCTCCGATGAGCCCCTTGTGATCTTCGAGAACGGTATACCCATAGCCTGCAATTTCTCCGCGATCGACCAGCGCAAAACCGGCAAGCGAACGGGTGTCGGCATACTTGCGCACCAGAGCCGCGGAGCATGAGAAATCCCAGTGAAGCTTTGTATTCCATTCGGCGATTTCTTCATCCAGAACACGGTTGAGGTGCGATGCGGTGAAATGCCGCAAATCGACGATCTCACCACTCTTCGAAGACTCGTCGGCGAGCGCGGCCATGGGTTTCCTATTGGGACGGGGCGGCGTCCGGCCAGATGGCATGCTGCGCGGAGCCTTCGTTTACTCCCGGCAGCGAGCGGCCTGGCAGGATGAAGTGATCGTCGCAGCGCGGCTCGTAGGTTTCGTCCCCGCCGACCAGGATTTGCGGACTGTTGTAGTGCGCGGGGGCGCCGTCGATAATCCTTTGAGGATAGAGAGCGCGGCTGCCGCACTTAGTGCAGTAGGATGTCATCCACATACAGCGGTCTTCGGCCAGCAGTGCCAGAGCCGGTGTCGATCCGAAGGGCTCACCGCGAAAGTCGAACGCAAGCCCCGACGCCAGCACGTCATAGCCCTCGTCGAGCAGATGTTTGACCAGTTGGAAGAACCCGGAATCGCGCCCGAAGAACTGGACTTCATCGAATGCGAGAATCTCAAAACGCGACCCGGCGGCCGATTCCCGGGCGCGCAGTGCCTGCCATAATTCGCGCGGGTGAGTGGGCGAAATCTCTTCGGCGGTGTCGTGATCGCCTTCCCGGCTGCGGATAAAATTCATGCCGCTGCGAGTGTCCGTGCGGGGTTTAAAGACCGCGATCTTCTTGTTGCCGTACTTCCGCAACGTATCGATTTCGGTCAGAAGGTGGCGGGTTTTCCCAGACGCCATGTTGCCGATGAATAAACGCAGAAACCTGCCTCTAGCCAATGCCATCCCCCAGGTGAGAATTCTTATGTTACAGGCTGGTGGGGAATGGCCACGGCACGGAAATCGGACACGGTCCGTGCCGGTTCTCACATTCCAAAGGGCCGGAGCGTCGCCCAGCGGTTCGTAAAGCAACCTCCATGGCTGGAATTTGAACCGTAAATTAGACAAGCACTGGTGTAGCTTGAGGCCGGCGCCGTCGGGCTTGCTCGACCGTACAGACCGAAGTCGCGGATCCGCAAGCTGGGCGCGGTGATAGGATCCGTTGTCGGAAGTCATATGGCTCAACAAAATGAGGACCAGGCGGTGCATGAGGCGGCGCGGGCAGGGCTGACCGATAGGCTGGCGGAGATGTTGGCTATTGACCCGACGCTGATCGACGCGAAGGGGATGGACGCGCGTACTCCCCTGCATTGCGCGCGGACGGTGGCGGTGGCGGCGCTGCTCCTGGATCATGGGGCTCGGATTGACGCCCGTGACGAGGATCACGATTCCACGCCGGCACAGTGGCTCATCGGAGAGTCGCCAGAGATCGCGCGATTCCTGTTGGAGCGCGGCGCGAAACCAGACATTTTTCTGGCGGCCGCGCTGGGCGATGTGGCGCTGGCGGAGAGGTTGGTCTCGGAGGATCCACGCTGCTTGACGCACCGAATCGGCAAGCTGCCGGAGTTTCCACCGCTTGGTCATGAGGGGCGAGGCGGGACAATCTACCAATGGACCCTGCGCTTCAACTCTTACTCGCACCAGATCGCACTGATGAAGGGGTATCGGGCGATGTTCGATTTCCTGTATGCGGAGAGCGATACGGCGACGCGGTTGCTGGTGAACTGCGTGTTGGCGCGGCGCGCGGAGGCGGAGGCGATCGCCAGTGAGCATCCGGAGATCGTGCCGGAATTGCCGGATGTGGATCGCGAGCTCCTGGCGAGGTATTGCTGGGAGACGAACACGAATTACAATGCGGTGAAGCTGATGCTCGACCTGGGATTTCCGGTCGCGCATCCGGAGCGTAGCCATGGTTACACGCCGCTCCACAATGCCGCGTGGGCGGGTTCGGGTGACCTGGTGGAACTGCTCATTGCGCGCGGGCATCCAGTGGATATTCGCGATACGGCGTATGATGCCACGCCTCTTGGATATGCGCTGCACGACTGCCTGGTGGAGAAGCGGCATCCGGAGGGTGAGTTCGCGCGAGTGGTCAAGACGCTGCTGGACGCTGGGAGTTCCCTGCATGGCGTGCAATTTCCGACCGGCGATGCGGCAGTGGACGAGGTAGTGCGCGCGTATATCTAAGCTGGTAGTTGTTCGTCCCGAACAATGGCAATGACGGAGACCGCTCGGTCATCGGGAAAACCCGCGGCCATCGCCGCAGTTGCTGCTTTGACGCATAACGCAACGGCGATCCGTTGATTGCACCTGCAGGAAACTTCACCGCTTCATCAACCACAAGCCACGATGACCGGCCAAATCACCCACAGATTTCGGCGGCCGCGCTTGATTTTAATCCGCCGCAATCGAATAGACTGTTAGTCGAATGAAATCTGGTTTCTCCATTGCTGCGCTGACCTTGTTGACGCTCTCACCCGGGTGGTCGCAGACCGCTCCGCCCGACGGCCTGGTCTCGCCCGAAGTACACCCCGACCGCTCGGTAACGTTTCGGGTCCGCGCGCCCAGGGCTTCTGAGGTCTCGCTTTACGGAGACTGGATGGCCGTGGGCAAACCCGAGCCGATGACAAAAAGCGCCGATGGTGTCTGGAGCATTACGACCGCGCCGATCGAAGCCAATGGCCACCTCTACTGGTTCAACCTCGACGGACTCGCCATCGCCGACCCTGTCAATCCCATCGTCAAACTGCGGCAGCGCACATCGGCCAGCCTGGTCGAAGTTCCGGCCGCCGCGCCCGCAGCCTGGGAACCGCGCGATGTACCTCATGGCAGCGTCGTCACGGACTGGAACAAATCGACGGTGCTGAACCGGACTGAGCGCATGGTTGTCTACCTTCCGCCCGGCTATCTGAAATCGAACACGCGTTATCCCGTCCTCTACCTCGTGCATGGCAGCGGCGACGTCCCGGAATCGTGGACCAACGCAGGCCATGCCAATGTCATCCTCGACAATCTGATCGCGGACCACAAGGCGCAGGCCATGATTGTGGTGATGCCTGCCGGTCACGCCGTTCCGTTCGGCGCTGGCCGTGGCGGTCCGGTAAATAATAACGCCTTGTTTGAGCAGTATCTGACTAAGGAAGTGATTCCGGCCGTCGAGGCAAAATATCGCGTTGCACCAGGGGCCCGCAACCGGGCACTGGCGGGGCTGTCGATGGGCGGCGGCCACACCATCTATACGGGATTCAAAAACGCCCCCATGTTCAGCGCGCTGGGGATTTTCAGCCCCGGCCTGCCGCGCGATTTCGACGTTGCCGCGCTGCACCCTAAAATTTCTCTGGTCTGGATCGCCTGTGGCGACAAAGACACCACGGTGAACTTCGAGCGCGTGAAAGCATGGGCGGAGGGGCTCGAAAAGAGCGGAATCCAGCAGAAATTTACCACGTATTCGGGGGCGCACACATGGCCCGTCTGGCGCAACAGCCTGACCGATTTTGCACCTTTGTTATTCCGGCGGCAGCCGTAGAGCTTCGCTCGACGAGAGTTGACATCAAGAGAATTGATACCCTAAGGCCTGTTCCCTATGAAGCTGCCCATACTCCTGTTTTCCGCCGCTGTAACTTGTCTTGCGCAGAGCGATGCCGCCGATGCCCAGAAAAATCCATTTACCGGCAACGCACGAGCGATCGCCGCCGGCAAAACACTATACAGCCAGGCGTGTATAGCGTGCCACGGGGGCGATGCCCGCGGCCAGCGCGCTCCCTCGCTGGTTTCGGGCAATCTTGCGCACGGTAATGCCGATGGGCAGGTCTTCATCAACATCCGCGGCGGCATTCGCGGGACCGAGATGCCCGCGTTTTCGCAATTCACCACGGATCAGACGTGGCAGGTGATCTCTTATCTGCGCAGCCTGACGATCGAGGCCCCCGCGCCGGCCGTGAGCTCGGCGGTCGGGACCGGAGATGCAGCCGCGGGAAAAGCAATATTCACTGGCAAAGGAACGTGCTCCAGCTGCCATCAGATTCAGGGCATGGGGACGGCCGTCGGTCCCGATCTTTCGAGCGCTGGAGACATGACCGCTCAGCAACTCCACGGCAAGATCATGAATCCGAATCCCATTCAGCAGGGCGGCGGCCGCCGCGGATTCGCACCCCGGCCCGCCACCGTTGTGGCGAGGACGAAAGACGGCCATCAGTATCGCGGCGTGCAGAAGGGCCTCGATTCGTTCTCGGTTCAGTTCATCGACACCACCGGCAAATATCGTTCTTTCGAAAAGAGCCAGCTTGCGGATCTGAAGATCGAAGCTAAGTCGCTGATGCCCGACGATTTTGCGAAACGCCTGACCGCGCGCGAGATCGACGACGTCGTGGCCTATCTGAAAACGCAGAGTGGACCCGATATGTCCGCCGGCGGCCTCAGCTGGGAACGCATTCGCGATGCCGCCCGGGAGCCGCAGAATTACCTCACCTACTGGGGCGAGCTGAGCGGGCAGCATTATGGGCGGTTGACCCAGATCAACGCGGCGAACGTCAAAAACCTGCAGGCGAAGTGGTCCTTCCCGCAGCCGGGCACGGGCAATGTGCAGGCGGTCCCCATCGTGGTGGACGGCATCATGTACACGACAGGCCCGGTGGCCGGCACGGCGCAGGTGTTTGCGCTCGATGCGAAGACCGGACGCCAGCTGTGGCGTTATCAACGCAAGCAGAAGGTGACGAATCCTTATGAGATCAACCGCGTAAACCGTGGCGTTGCGATTCTGGGCAAACGGTTATTTTTCGGAACCCTCGATGGCGCCCTGATCGCTCTCGACGTCCGCTCGGGAGCGCTGCTCTGGGAGGTGCAGGTGGGGGATTCCATGCTGGGCCTCACCATCACATCCGCGCCGCTGGTTGTGAAGGACAAGATTGTGACCGGAATATCCGGGGGCGAGTTCGGTGTCCAGGCCTTCCTTGACGCTTACGACCCCGCAACCGGCAAAAGGCTCTGGCGCTGGAACTCGGTGCCGCAGAAAGGCGAGTTTGGCGGCGATACGTGGGAAGGCGACAGCGGGAAGCATGGCGGTGCTCCGACCTGGCTCACCGGCAGCTACGATCCCGAGCTGAATACGCTCTATTGGGCCATCGGCAACCCGGGGCCCGACGTCAATGGCGATGTTCGCAAGGGTGACAATTTGTTCAGTTGCTCGGTGGTCGCGCTCGATGCCGACACCGGCCAGCGCAAATGGCACTACCAGTTCACACCCAACGACACGCATGACTGGGATTCCACGGAAGACATGGTGCTGGTCGACCGCATGTGGCATGGTCAGAACCGGAAGCTTCTGATGCATGCGGACCGCAATGGCGTTTTCTATGTCCTCGACCGGACCAATGGGAAGTTCCTCGCCGCCACGCCGTTCGTGCGTGCGTCGTGGGTAAGCGGCTGGGATGATAAGGGCCGCCCGATCACGACGGAAAACTGGCGCGCGAATCCGGAGGGCGTCTCGGTCTATCCTTCCTTCGGCGGTGGATCGAATTTCCAGGCGCCATCCTACAGCCCGCAGACAGGCCTGTTTTACGTTATGTATCACGATGGGCCAGGGCGGTATGCCACGGCGCCCGTGACCTTCGAGCAGGGAAAGCAGTTTCAGGGCAGCGGCGGTGGCGGACCCGGGCAGCCGCCGGCTGCGGGCGAGGCGCCTCCCTCGAACGGATTGATGGCGATCGATCCGGAGAACGGGAAGATTGTGTGGAAGTTCGAGCTGGTGCAGAATTCGCTGGCAGCCGGGGCGTTGGCCACGGCCGGTGGCGTGGTCTTCGCGGCTTCGGCGGAGGGCAACTTCATGGCTCTCGACGCCAAAACGGGCAAGGCGCTCTGGCACTTCGGGGCGGGCGCAAACATCCCCTCGTCGCCGATGAGTTATGCGGTGGATGGAAAGCAGTATGTGGCGATCTCCGCCGCGAACATGCTGTATAGTTTCGCGCTGCCGGATTAAAAAGTCAGGCGCTGGACCGCTGGCGAGATCCATCGATTCTCAGCAGGAGAGGCTGACGTTTCCCGATCAAATCGGCAAGCGTCCATTTATCGAGCTCAATAATAAACGCCCCGGCTGCTTGTGACAACACATGGCGGAGCAGGCAGGGCTCGTAAATGGGGCAGTTCCCGCCGGTCGGCGCCATGCACGGAGCAATTTGAAAATCGGGCTCGGTGACCTTCGCCACCTGGCCTAGTCGAATCGACCTGGGGTCCTGTATCAGTCGAAGGCCGCCTGAACGTCCGCGCACGGTCTGCAGATATCCCGCTGCGGCCAAAGTCTGCGCGACCTTGTTCAGGTGTGCCGCGGATAAGCCGAAGGCCTGCGCTACTTCCCCCACAGTCGTCAGCGCTGGCGCGGTCAACGCCGTTTGAATGAGCATTCGGTACGCGTAGTCGGTATGTTGGGAGAGACGCAAGAAACCCTCGCTGGAATTTGGAAATCCCGTTGACAGAGTAGCATTCCTGTGCGATAACTGGTATTCGATTTACCACTTATAATCTCCCTAATGAATAAAACTTCCTGGAAATTTACGTGTATTTTTGTCCTGACGTCGTTGACCCCCTTTTTCGGTTTAAAGGCCGCGGAGGGAGAAAAATCGCTTTATGATCGCCTGGGCGGCAAGCCCGCCGTACAGGCTGTGGCCGGCGGTCTGGTGGATAGTATCCTGCTCGACAACCGGGTAAACGGCTGGTTCGCACATGCGGCTTCGAGCCCGGCGAACGCTACGGCCTATAAAGAGAAGCTTGCGGAGTTCATATGCCAGAATACGGGCGGTCCGTGCAAATATCCCGGTCAGGATATGGTTACTGCGCACAAGGGGCGGGGCGTAACGAGCGAGGCCTTTGACGCGGTAGTGCAGGACCTCGTCGCTGTGCTCGAGAAATTCAAAGTGCCGGAACGAGAGAAGAACGAACTACTGGGTATTCTGGGACCGCTTAAGACTTCAATCGTCCAGCACTAAGCCGTTAGTTCAATCGACGCGCTGCCGTAGCACTAGTTTTCAGCGATGAGGCGGTTCGGCAACAGCCTGCAATTGCAGGCTGTTGCCGACTGTTCTTACAGGCATCGGCCCAAAGCATTCCCTTTGACGGGGTGATCCGTTGGCAGCCATTTTCCGTCTGTAATAAAATACCCGCATGCGGCCCGACAAAACCGACCCCGACCAGGAACCGACGGACATCCTGATCCCCCCTCCACCGGATGTGAACGATGCCGAAGAGCCAGTACCGCTCGACGAGGAATTCGCTCTCGATCATGTGGAAGACCCCAGAGATGAGGAGTTTGCCGAACAGGAAGATTCGCCTTACTGAGTGGACCACGGCCGGCCCCTGGGGGTAAACTGCGGTAACCCGGTCCATGCTCGATCCCGCTCAGTTACCCTCAAACCCCGTCGATTTTCGTAGATTTGCGAAGAATATTCTCGCCACTCCGGAACTGCCCGATGCTTTGCACGAGTCTCTGAGCGAAGAGATCCGAACCCGCGCGATCATCCTGACGCCGGGCTTTGCGCCTCCTTCCCCGCCACCGGGCAAGGAAGCGCTGAAGAAGATCATTGACGAAGGGCTCGAGGCGGCGCGGTTTGCGGAGGAGCACCCGGACTTACCCCTGCCGCCGGATCGGGACGCCGCTCTTGAAGCGGTCGTGCGCCTCAGCGAGAGACCCGCCATGCTGGTCCGCAAAGACGGCTTTCCCGCACCGCCCGATCGCTGGTCGCGCATGGGCGGTATGTTTCGCGCCGAAATTTCCGGGCGTCTGCCTTCAGTCGGCAGGATCGATCGCGCGGGGGCGGATGGAAGCGGAATGATCGGCACCGGCTTCGTGGTTGGTTCCGACCTGGTGCTCACGAATGCTCACGTCGCGAAGTTGTTTGCCACGCCGGCTCCGAATAACTCGGAGTGGGCCCTCAACGGGGCGTGGCGCGCCACCATCGATTTCAGGCAGGAGTACGGTCTGCCCGGGAAGCGCATCTTCGCTGTCACCGCAGTTGTGGGGCTGCATCCCATACTCGATCTGGCGTTGCTCCGCGTCAACCCAGCCGCAATCGATCCGACTGGTGCTCCCCTGCCTGCGCCTGTCGATATCAGTCTGGATGCGCCGGCCACCACTGCGGACAGTGATTTATATGCGGTCGGATATCCCTGGGTCGACAACGAAGAGGTGACGCCGCCTGCTGTGCTGGAACTGATCTTTGGCGGCATCTACCAGGTCAAGAGATTGCAGCCTGGCCAGTTCAACGCCATGTTCGATCAATACGGAGTGTTCGCTCACGACTGCTCCACTCTGGGCGGCAGTTCGGGCTCGCCCGTTGTCGATCTCGACACCAACTGTGTCGCGGGCATTCATTACTCGGGCGCTTACCGCCAGACAAACTACGCTGTCGCCCTGTGGCTGCTGCAGCAGGACTCTTTGTTCGCGGGCCGCGGATTATCCTTCACCTGAGATGGCGAACTACGCTCTGATCGCCGGCATCGATGAATACCCGAATGCCGGCTGGCGCCTCGCATCGGCCGTAACGGACGCACTGCGGTTTACCCAGTGGGCGGTCGGGCAGGGCGGGGTCGCGCCCGAAAATGTCCGCTTATTGCTGGCGCCCACGAGTCCTCTGGGGGCCGAAGCCGTGTTCGACCTCGCCGCCGGTACGAAGGTTTCCATTCCGATCCTCGAAGGGACCAGCGCCGCTCTGCATAGTGTTCTGTTCAAGGAGTTCCGGAAAGGCTGGGGCGGGGGAGGCGACCGGCTGTATGTCTACTTCGCCGGGCATGGCTGCTCGCATCCGGATGTCCGCGGAGAGAAGCGGCCCGAGCCCGTACTCATCTTCGGCGATGTGGGGGAGTTACCCGACGATTACCGCCTGCTTTACACCTTCTCGGATATTCTCGACGTGCTGCGCGATTTCGGTCCGAAGGAGCAGTTTTTCTTTCTCGACGCCTGCCGTGATTTCGCTCTCGATGGGGTCGTCGCATCCGGCGGGGCCGGCAGCGGCCGCTATCTGCGTCCTCTGAGCCTTGCCAGCGGGGAGCAGGCTGCCAAACAATTTGTCATTTACGCCACTGCTCCGGGAGGGCGCGCTCTTGAAATCGGCCGCGGCGTGTTTTGCGATGCCCTGATCCAGGGGCTGCGTGGCGCGCCTGGAGCTCCGCGGCGAATCGCAGGAACCGGCGACTATGAATTGCGCTTCCAGGATCTTTTCGCCTTCGTACGCAGACAGGTGCAAAGAAAGGTAGCCATCTGCATCACCGACGCCCCGCGCTACGTGCAGGCGCCGGAACAGGATCCCGATCCGTCGGGAACCGATCCCGTCCTCTGCCGTTTTACTGAAGAGGCTATGGGCGAGGGCGAATTGCTGGTTCGGCTCGAACCCCGCACGGCGCGGCAGTCCACCAGGATTACGGTGCTTTACGAGGGAACGCCTCGATTACCCCCTGTGGGTCCCCCCGTTTCAGGTCCGAAACTTCTCCGCTTGAAGCCCGCCTGGTACTCAATTCAGGCCGATGCCGCGGGATTCGACCAGCTTCGGCTGCCAGTGGAGGTTCCCTCCGACGGACCGGTTACGCTGACGCTGCGGACGTCCCCCGCCGCGGCGCCCCTGCCGGCCGCAAAGCATCTGAGTCTGGTTTGCCGGGATCAAAGGGCGATTGTAGTCGTGATCGATCCGGCGGGTGCACCTCACACCGCGATGGGCATGGTCTATTTCCCGCAGCCGGGCTCCGGAATGTACCGGGCGCGACTTCTCTCGCCTGAAGGCGGCGGCGACGAGCACTGGCAGGTCTTCGAATTTCCGGCCAGCAATGGAACTGTCTATCTTGACGCTCCGTACGTCCAGCCATCGGAGACCCTGGGATTCATCGCCGACCTGAAGCCCGCATCGCTGCTCGGCTTTGCGGCGTACGCGCGCTATACAATGCCTGAGCCCCTGATGTCGCGCCTCAGGAACTTTGGGCTCGAACCTGTACCCGAGGGCCGCAAGGGCGAGGCCTGGTTGACTGTCCTGCTTACGGCCGAACCTGCTGCCGGGCAGCCGGATGTTTCCTCCATCCTGCTGCAGTCTTCGGTAGCCATTCATTACGCGAAAAGTTATGAGCTCGGCCAGTTCAAACTGCTGGCGGAACCCGCGGCCGGCGCGCAATATCTGAAGCCGGTCACGGAAGGCAATGTCACTGTCGAACTGCGCATTCCGGAACTGCCGCCGACACGCTTTCCCCTGACGTGCATCAACGGGCGGGTTGCCGTCCTTTGTGTGGCCCTCGGCCAGGATCAATCTTTCGACATCCAGATGTACCTCATTCCCTTCCGTCCGGATCGCATGCAGCCCGGGGACCTGCGCACGCTCGAGCAGGCGCAGCGCTTCTATTCCGGCAGTGAGCCCATGCCGGACCCGCTCACCGAGCAACTGGTGAATCTCAAGGAGCTCGATCCGCTCCTCGGTGCTCTGGCCGGTTACACCTTTGTGCGCCAGGGCAAGCCGGAGAGATATCGGGGACAGCCGAACCCTGCATTGCCCCCGGGCGCCTGGAATGAGGACTCAGCCATGCAGAACATGCTGAATCACTTCGGCCTGCTGCCGGATAGTCATGTGCTCGCTGCGCTCTGCGAGCCCGATCGGCGCTACGAGCATTTTCTGCGGGCACTGGAGCTGGGTGTGCCTCTTTTTTCAGAGGGACTGGAAGTGCTGCTGGCGTTCTTCGCTTCCGCTTCCGTGGAACTCCCGCCCGGCAATGAGGCTCTGAAGCGCAATTACATCAATCTTCACCGCGTCCGCCGTTCGCTCGCGACCGGTTCGGCATTTTCGGCGTGGACGGCTTTCGAGCCCGCGCTGATTATTGAGCGGAACCAATTCCCCCGGCCGCCGGCATTGTGGTCCGTCCTCGAGACGAAACGCGACATTATTCTGGAGTGTTCAAAAGCGGTGGGATGTCTCCGTGTCCGCTGGGCGGGGGGATCGCGTGACCGCACCGCTTTTCTCATCGCGCCGGATTTGATTCTTACCGCCAACCACGCGGTGAAGGAAGCACTGGCGGAGGCGGGCTGGGCGGTCGCGGCGGGCGCGTCCCTGTCGTTTGCGATGGCCGACGACATCCTCTCTCCGCACGGCCCGGAGCTGGGAGTGGCCGAAATTGTGGCCTGGAGCGCCGATGCGCGCATGGCGGTTCTGCGCCTTGAATCTCCTGTGCCGGATGCGCGTCCCCTGGCGTTGCCGCCGCCTGATATTAAGGTCAAGGCCGCTCAGAAAATTTTCCTGATTGGATACCCCTTTCTCGACGATGCCTTCGACCCCGCGCTCATCCGGCAGGTGTTCGGCGATCGCCTCGGCACACGCCGCCTGCAGCCGGGCGTGATCCTGGCCGTTCCCGAAACTCGTAACTTCGACCATGATGCCTTCACCATGAAGGGCAGCGCCGGATCGCCGGTGATCGACCTCGCCACCGGCACATTACTGGGAATGCACTGGGGCGGTATGGACGAGGCAGGCTTTCGCCGCGGGCGCTCTATCGCGCTCTGGAAGCCCGAGAATGTCACCGTGCTGGCGGCGGTGGGTCTGGCGCCGATTATTCCACGTACGACTTGACCCGCGCTTCCACGTCCTTCGCCTTCACGAAGCCCCCATGCACCGGCTCGACGCCCGCCGCAATAACTTTACCTTCGGCGCCGCTCATCAACACGTAGCTCGTCACCACACCACCCATGTGATACATGGGGATCCCTGGCAGGAAGAACGACCAGAGGTTCTTTTTGGTGTAATAAGCCCCGCCGGACTTGTGGAGCTTCACGCCAAGCAGAAACGCCCCTCGATCCAGTAAGTCGGCAATCGCCGCCTCACGGATGGCGAGCGAGAGCGGTACCGAGCCTTTGTCATCCGCCGCGGTCATTTTCCCGAAGAACGTATCGTATACGGCAACTGCCGATTTCAGAGCGTCCACGGCCTTCGTATGCAGCGCCCCATTATTGAGGAGCCGTTTCTTCTCGTCTTCCTGAGCGGCCTTTCCCGCAGCGGTGGCGAACTCACCCGCAATCTCTTCGTGGAATGCAATGTTCCGCTGCGCGTCCGAGTTCAGGCTCGCAACTGCGGCCAGCGCGTCCATGATCATGCTCGCGGGGTTCAACATCGCCTGTGGCTCGTAGACTGCCGGAAGCTTCACGTCGAAGGTGTCGCAGTCCGCGAGCGCCCCCGCCACCGCATGCACCAGAAGCGAGTCTTCGAGGGTAAGGTCGATGCCCCCGACAGTGTAATCGGTTCGAAAATAGCTCAGAAGCTTGTTGACCGTCTCGAGCCCGAGGCCAACGGCCGCCAGAGGCAATGCAGCTTCGGTTACGGCAGCCGAACCCGGGGCCGGCGGCGGGAGCGGGGCTGCCGACGGCTTAGGGGGTGGCGGGGCGTCGTTCAGTGCCTTCTCAGACAGGGCGCCCGCGTCCGCAAAGACTTTTCTCGCGAGACCAACCTCCGTCCCGAATGCCAGCAGGGCTTGAAATGTCGGCATCTCCGAAAAGGCGTAGAGAAGAATGGTCCGGACGTGGGCCGCCGGCTTGAGCTTAAGGGAGATGGCATCGTGAATCCGGGTCGCGGCCAGTCTGACCGAACGCGCGGCAAGAAGCGCGGCCTCCGTAGAACCGGCTTTATCTTTGAGATCGACGGCCCCGGTGATTCCCGAGGCGTTAAAGTCGCCGAACTGCGCTTTCAGGGCCGCGGTTTGCGCCTCGGTCGTGCTCTTGCGGGCATCCGCCGCCGCCTTTTCAGCGTCTGCCGCGTCTTTAATTGCTTTGGCCGCGGCGGCTTTGGCGTCAAGATCTTTCTTGGCGGGATCCGCGGCCTCCTGCGCATCCAGAGCCGCTTTTTTTGCCTCGGCAGCGGCCTTTTCCGCGATGGACTCCTCTGTCGCCGCTTTGGCCGCCGCGACGCGGTCGTCCATTTGTTTTCTGACCGGATCGGGACCTTTCGCGAGTTTCAGGGCGTTTTCGGCATCGAATAACGCCTTCTGGGCATCCGCCAGACTCTTCTTCGAATCCGTCGCCGCTTTTTCCGCGTCGGCGTCCTTCTTGATCTGGTCCCAGTCTGTTGGCATCTCTTCTCTTCCTCGAAGTCTGCCGGATTATAACAACACCGGCGGTCGGTGGCCGGGGCTTTTCCGGGTTAACCTGGCTTATGCCGCCCGCCATTTTATTGCGCAGCGTCCGGCACTCAACCCGCTGGCGGAGAGTCAGAATCGCGGATTATCGACCCAAACGTGGAGCACCGCTCCCGCGAGCGACCCCCCTGCATTCACTAACCCGAAGCCGAGAAAAACAGGCTGTCACAAACCGGATGCACGCAGGGGCAGAGAAAGAGGAACCGACGTGATGTGTTGACGCGCCGGTGTCGGATGAATTCTTCGGACACCGGCGCTGCGCCCCGCGCGAATGATCTCGCGTCGAGAATGCAGTGAGCCGAAGCGGCGATGTACTGTTGTACGGTAAGCGATTCCGCGACATCTGTTACAGAGACTTTATGACGCGTAGGAACAGATTCGGTGTCTTGGCGTTCACGATTGCACTGGTGCTTCAAATCGCGTGTAAGAACGTCGCCGAGAACGCTGGCAGGGATGGAGAAAAAATATTCGAGAAGCGAAAGCCTGACTTCCCGGCGTCTGGCGCACGCGTGGCGTCCAATGAAGACAGAGAGGCACTCAGAGCTGTGGCGGCGAAGCTGAACGACGGCACGCTGGACAGCGCAATCGAAGACAGGATTAAGAGCTGCCCTGGTGTTGCAGTAGTGGACGGGCTGACTGAAGTAGCCAAAGAGAGCATGAAAGCAGCTTGGGAGGCTGATAAGCCTGGGACGTCATGGGAACAGATATCGGGCGCAGCTCAGCGTGCTGCAAGAGAGAGCGCTGAGAAACAGGGCGGTGCTCTTCCGGTGGGCTTTCTGGAATGCGTCATCCTCAAACCTGCGTTCAAGGCTTATGAGGCTTGCGGGAACAACCCTGCATCCGGCTGTTTCAGGCAGCAGCTTCCAGCCGCGCTTGCGTCGGAAGAGTGATCAAGGTCACGCACCGCGGCGACAAGGCGGGTCACAATTGATCGTCTGCATAAAGAAGCGTATCGAATCCTCCGCTTTCACGCAGCAGATCGACCACGCCCGCAAGCTGGTCGACGACGGCCAGCGCCGGTGCGGCGCATTGAAGACCTGAATACAGGCAACTCCCGTTCTTCACGCGTTTTCTCCAACGGCAGTGGCGACAAAGTCTTCCGCCCCGGCAGTTTAAAGTTAAGCGGCCTTATACACGGTGAAAACGGCCCGGCGCCACCGCCCTGCCTCAGGTTTTAACGGTCCCTGTGGCGCGGTAGAAATCACCGTGCTAAAAAGGTGAAGGTCAGGCGCCAACCGCCAACCGTGGGGCGCAGACCTTCCAATTCAAGCCGACCGCTTCCATCGCGCGGCTGGTCTCTGGCGCCTGTCGCTCCACCGCAAACAAATCAGGAAGTGACACATGTTCGGACGTGGCGGCTGGGCTGTCTTCGGCCTCGCCAAAGAATCGCTGGAAACCTTTAAAGCAATTCTCGAAGACCGGACCGCAATGGTTTCGGCCTCTCAACTCGCGGCCTCGGCGATCACCCGCCATTCCAAAGCGGATACCATCGGCGTGAACCCGTTCAGCGGTCCACGTCTTGATGAAGAGCACCCGCTCGGCGCGGAGTTTGAACCGGAGCTGGCCGGGTATGCCGGCTCCGAGCCGGAGGAGCGCGCCGCCGCCCTTTCTGACCCGATTCTGAACTGCGAGGGCTACGGCGTCACCGAGCCGCATTTCCGAATTCACCCCACTATCCCCTGGTATGGCCTGTGGGCAGTTGTCAACGAGTGGAAAGATGTCAGCGACGTCGCCTCCGTAAGAGAGCAGGCCTCCTATCGGCTGCTCGAACGGCCTTACAAGTTCCTTCAGACCACCGACAAGAAGACCGTCGAAGATGTCACCTTCGGCATCACTGCCGCCATCCGCAGGCAGATCCCCGTGCTCCTCGACTTCAATGAGGGCCGGGTCTATATCGAGAACACGAACAAAAAGCTGATCTACATGGTCACGGTCCTGCTAAGGAGGCTGGGGGCCGATGTCATTGCGGTAGCCTGGAATTATCCTCGCCCGAACTGGCCCGCCACAATCCTCAGCAACCTGTACAAGCAGACGGAGTATCTGAGTGACTTCCAGAAGCGTGCCGACGAGGCGTCCCGGTTCCGGCCCAGTGAAATTGAAAAGCTTGAGGACAGAGAAGTCGAGAACATTGTCGCGAACTATTTCTCGATGACCAAATTGGGAGCGGATCTCTGGCTTGGCATTTCTGGCCCCGCGCAGATCCGGCTGCACAACACGAGCCCGCCCATCGGCGTTCGGGCCGTGACGAGTGCGACGACGTTGCTCGGGATGACCAAGGATGCGACGATCGTCTCGGGCGACATCACGTTGCAGGAAATCGTATCCGGCACCAGCAAAAAGGGTGGGGAGTATACCTTCCGCAAGGATCTGCTCTCCGTCGACCTGAACGACCGGATCAACATCACCGAGATTGGCGCGGCCATGCTGCGCGGGTTCGATCTGCCCTCGTTCCGGAAAGACATCCTGCGCGAGATCAAATACACGAAGCAGGTTCCTTCCATAGATCAGTTCTGGGGCAACTGGCTGCATGAAATGGGCAATGCGGTGCGCATGGTCGAGATGACCTTCCGCGAAGTTCTGGGGCTGGATGGGAACGAAGAGGGCGGCATTCTGGCGATGCAGAGGTCAACCGGGGAAGCCTTGCTGGAAGAAGCCGCGAGTGCCTGAAGCCATCGCGATGCGGTGCGTGACTCGGTGCTTTGCCTCTGGCGGCTGCAAAATCTGTAGTGCGTGATCGGCTTACGAAGCACCACGCGACAGACTACATGACACGCGCGGCACTTCCGAAATCGGGGGTTTGACCGCTATCGACCGCTTTCTTCCATTCGGCTATCCGCGGACTGTCCGTCAGCCGCCTGCACTCCTCAAGGAAGGTTGAAACGGCTTTCCGCTCGCCTCGCCCAAGCAACTCTTTAGCCAGAGCCATTGCAGGGGTTAGCAGATGCACCGGCTCGGTGGGAGCTTCGAGAGCGGAGTTGGCAAGCGCGGTCTTCGCGGACGGGATGTCGTTTTTTGCGAGCATAATCATTCCATTCAGGGTCCACGCTCGCTGGCTGATCAAAGCGCCTGCGCTGCCGAAACGATAGAACCCTGCACGGAGCATGTCGATCTCCTTAAATGAACTTTCCAAAGCATTATCGAATCGCCCCGCGGTATAGGCCGATAAAGCAGCCTGATGCCAGAAGTGCGGGTGATTTTTGCTTTCGGCTTCCGCCACATCCGAGTCGGCTGTTTGCTGCGGCGTCCGCATTCCAGCCAATGCGGAGAGTGCTTTCGATGCCACCGCGATATCGGAGAGCGCGGAAGCGAGATTGCGGGCGGCGTACTCAGCCCTGGCCTCGTTGAAGCGTAGGATTACCTCGTCCGCATTGCCCGCAGCACGCGTCTGCGGGCCCGAGACCCTGTTCGGAAGTGGACCCTGCAACTCGGCTTCGATCGCCAATCTTACGCTCGTGGTGGCGGCCTGGGCGGTGCCGTAGTGACCGAGCTTGATCTCCTCAATGATCGAGTCCAGCCTCGAGGCTATCGTCTGCTGGCTCCACAGGGCCGTGCAAAAAATGGAAGCGGCTACGACGCATTTACATCGTTTCGTCATATGGAAATCACCTGCGTGACGCGGAGCCAGTACTCGGCGTCCGCCTGGTACGCCTGCATCAGTCCTGGGGACTCAGCTACTAGAGCAGAAGGGCGGCGGGTCCGAAGTTGGGTGATTGCCCCGCATCTACCGCTTTCTTCCAGTCGCCGATCCTCGGATCGCCGCTCATTCGGGCGCACTCCCCAAGGAACGCCGAGACGGCTGAGCGATCGCCCCGTTGCAGAATTTGCTGGGCCAGCGCCATCACCGGTATTCGACCCTGCAGAGGGGCTGCGGGCAGGGATGCGACCGAATTCGCAAGTGCGGCCCGGGCAGACGCCACGTCGCCTCTGGCCAGCATAATGATGCCGTTGAGATTCCATGCACGTTGAAGGTCATAAACGGCCATGTCAGGCTGGGCGAAAAAGCCCCGGATTGTGTCGAGCTCTTTCGCGGAGTATTGCAACGCTTTATCGAGATCCCCAGCCCGATACGCCGAAACCGCGGCGATATGCCAGCCGAAAGGTACATTGCCGCTGGCGGCCGTCGCGGCGTCGTCCGCTGCGATCTTCTGCGGAGTTTGGTTCATCGCCAACCCTGCAATTCTGTAAGACGCCGCAGTCAGTTGAAACAGCGCCTCCTCGGTGTCGGCTCTGTTGCAGGCTGACTTGGCCGCGTCGAGACTTTGAAGCGTTGCCGCCAGATCGGGGCCGCCGCGTAAAGCTTGACTGGCGCGCTGGGACGAAAGGCGGCCGTGCAGGGCTCCCTGGAGAGACTTCGTCATGCGGATTCCAATCATCGTGGCGGTGTGGTATTGACCCGACTTTGCAGCGTCTGCCATTGCGCCGATCTGCGCGGCGTCGCAGGCGCCCGCGAATGCACTTCCCGGAATCAGAATACAGAAGGCGGCGCTCAAGAGGTAGATCAGAGACACTTTTCGCATTTTCTATCCTTATCGATCAACTCACAATCGATCAGCTCACTATGGCACGTTTATTAGGGTTGGCGTCGCAATAGTTCAGACCGTAGTCCAATTCTTGCTGCGCATAATTTATCTCCGGATCATAAGTGTTGTTGCGATCTGTCTGATCATATTCCGCCCGCCAGCGCCGCCACAACCACAATCACGATACTAAAAAGCTTTACATCCTCGATTGAGCGTAACCGCGTAGCAACGCATCGCCTGTTAACGCGCCTTCTTCGGTAAAGGCTGTATCAACGCGCCTTCCCTGATTTCGTCCGTCGCGCGGCGCACCACCATATCGCCAGCCTGGAGATTGCCGGAGACCTCGATCAGGTCGCCGTCCTGAGCGCCTTTCACAACGTTGACCCATTCGGCGCGTCCGTTCCGATTGCGGATCACGAAGGTTCGTTCCGTCGTCGTAACCACACTCGTTTTTGGCGCCAGCAGAACGGACCGTGACCTGCGGAGCGGCCACTTCACCGACGGATACATGCCAGGAGAAAGCGAACCGTCACGGTTGAAGACGTCGAGCTCAACTGCCATCGTGCGCGTTTTCTGATCGAGCGCGTGAGAGATCCGCGCCACGGTTCCCGCGTAGGTGCGTTCCGGGTAGGCGGGAACGCGGAACTCAACCCGCGCGCCCCGGATGATTCCGCCAACGTTCTCTTCGGGCACGGCAACCACGAGCCGCAGCCGGGAAATCTCCTGTATGACCAGCAGCACCGGATCGCTGCCGGGACCGACGAGAGCGCCCGGATGGACCAGCCGGTCCGTGACAACGCCGTCGAAGGGCGCCGTGATGCGAAGATACCCTTCGAGGTCTTTCTGCGCCCGTACCGTGGCCTCAACCGCTATGCCGGCTTGACGCTTCGACTGCACCAGCGCCTGCTCCGCTTCAACCTGCCTTTGCGCCTGAATGATTTCATTGCCTGCGATCGCCCCCGGTGTCTCGGCGGCCTTTTTCAACCGCTCATACGTGCTCTGGGCGGCTGCCAACTGCGCTTCGGCCTGCAACCTGTCCGAATCGGCGGCCTGAACCTTCGACTCCGCCTCGGCGAGTTGGGCCTTCATTTCCGGAGCTGTCAGCTCGGCGAGCAGCTGTCCTTGCTTCACCGCACTGCCCCGATCGACAAGTACGCGGTCAACGTAACCGCGCAACTTTGCATGTATCGAAACGCTCTGAAAAGATTGAAATTCGCCTGGAAGCTCGATGGTCTGGGATGTCGGTCTTAAAATCACCGGCGCTAACTCCGTCGTCTGTGCCCGCCCAACCACTGTCGCGGCAATCAAAAACGCCGTCGGGAAATACTTAATGCGCTTCATAATATTGACTCCCGGCGTCCATCGGATTCAGGGAAGGGGACTTGATGGATGCCCGCCGCTGCAGAATGGCGTAGATCGAAGGCAGGACCGTCAATGTGGTGAAGGTAGAAACAATCAACCCACCGATAACCGCACGGCCGAGCGGCGCCGATTGCGAACCAGCCTCGCCGAATCCTATCGCCATCGGCGCCATGCCGCAAATCATCGCGGCGGCAGTCATCAGAATAGCCCGCAGGCGGCTGGCGGCACCTTCCTGGGCAGCCTCCAGATTGTTACGGCCTTCGTGTCTCGCGCGCTCGGAAAATGTGACCAGCAGAATGGAGTTTGCGACAGCAATACCCATCGCCATGATTGCGCCCATGAACGACTGAACGTTCAATGTCGTTCCCGTCGCCAGAAGCATGAGCAGTGATCCGCAAAGCACCGCTGGAATCGTTAACACAATCGCCAGAGCAAGCCGCAATGACTGAAAGTTCGCCGCGAGCAAAAGGAAAATAACCAGCACCGCGAGAAGCAAGCCGGTGCGGAGCCCTGAGAGAGTTTGCTCCAGCGGCGGGATCTCGCCACGTAGATTGACGCTCACACCTTTCGGCGGATTCCCCGCTGCGGAAAGGGCCTGGTTCAGCTTTTGCGCAGCCTCACCCAGGGTCAGCCCGTGAATATTCGCCGTCAGGCTGACGACGTGCTGTCCGTTGTACCGCTCGATAAGGCCGGGCATTGTGCCCAGCTTCAGTGTGGCAATATCAGTGAGCCGGGTGTCACTCCGGCCATCCTGCATCACGGGTAAATTACCGATATTTTCCACGCTCTGCATTTGGTTCTGGGGCAATTGCACCTGGATCTGAAAAGCGTTTCCGGAATTCGGATCACGCCAGTAGTTCGGCTGCGTGAAGCGTGACGAAGACGTGGCTGGCACTACAGAGCGGGCAACGTCGGCCATCGTCAGACCGAACTGACCCGCGCGTTCGCGATCGATATTGATGTCGAGCGTCGGGAAGTCCGCCGCTTGAGCGAACTGCAGATCGCGAAGAAATCCCAGCTTAGCCATTTCATTCCGGACCTTCTTCGCAAAGGCATAGTCATCCTGAAGGCTCACGCCCTGAACAGCAACTTCGATTGGCGTCGGGGAACCGAAACTCATGACCTGCGCCACAATGTCCGCCGCCTCAAAGGACAATTGGCATTCCGGTATTTCCCTCTTGAAACTGGCCCGCAGTTTCTCCCGGAGCACCTCTCCCGTGGGCGTGCCGGGTCTGACTGCCACCTGTATGATCGCTTCCTGAGGACCGCTCGTGAAGAGATGAATGAGATCCACCGGGTAACTGGATGGCACGACGCCCACGAAATCGCTGGTAATCACAACGTTATCGGCGCCTATATCCTTCTTAATTACGTCAAGCGCCCGCAGAACAATCCGTTCCGTCTCCTCAATGCGCGTCCCCGTCGGAGCCCGCAGACGCATTCGCAACAGCGGCGCATTCGCGTCGGGAAAGATCTCAGTCCCCATTCGGGGCAACAGTACCCAGACGAGCCCGATCGCTACCCCGAGATAGACGATCACAAGTGGCCACCGGAACCGCAACGTGCCTCTCAGGTAGCGCTCGTAAAGGGCTCGGATGCGTCCAAAGATTCCCTCTCGCTCTTCACCGCGGTGG
>JBDUBZ010000226.1:0-6867 GCA_040003745.1 Terriglobia bacterium | reverse complement strand
GAGCGGGGGCGTGGCAGCGGACAAGGCCGCCGAGCTGGCGCGCGCGCTCATCCGCGACGGCCACGAAGTCACGGTCGTGATGACGCGCGGCGCCCAGGAGTTTATCCGGCCGCTGACGTTCGCGTCGCTGACGGGCCGCAAGGTCATTACGGATCTGTTTTCCGCCGGGAGTCCCGAAGAGACTCTTTCAAGCTCCATCGAACATATCTCGGTGGCGCGGGAACACGATCTGTTGCTGGTGGCCCCGGCCACGGCTGACGTTCTCGCCAGGTTCGCACACGGGCTGGCGGACGACTTTCTTTCCACCTTGTATCTGGCTTTCAGCGGTCCGGTAGTTCTGGCTCCGGCGATGAACGACAAGATGTGGGACCATGCGGCCACGCGCACAAACTTGGAGATACTGCGCGCGCGCGGCCATGTGGTGGCGGACCCCAGTTCCGGATATCTGGCCTGCGGCACTTATGGCGAGGGTCGACTGGCGGAACTCGAGAGTATTCTCAGTGCGGTCGAAAATGCCTGCCAGGGCGACCTTGCCGGCGAAACAATTCTGATTACGGCGGGACCAACGAGGGAACCGATCGATCCGGTGCGGTTTCTATCGAACCGGTCGAGCGGTCGAATGGGCTATGCACTGGCGGCGGCTGCGAAGGCGAGAGGCGCAACGGTTGTTTTGGTTACGGGACCCACCGCGCTGGAAGCGCCCGCCGGCTGCGAAGTGATTCGGATCGAAACCGCCGCGGAGATGTTCGCGCAGGTGCTTGCGCGGTTCGAAGCGGCTACGGTCATCATCATGAGCGCGGCGGTAGCGGATTATCGGCCGGCGGTGAGCGCGAACAGAAAAATTAAGAAATCGACGGCGGGGCTGATGCTGGAACTGGAGCCGACCGCCGATATTCTCGCGTCGGTAGGAAAGAGGAAGTCCGGCAGGATTCTGATTGGTTTTGCGGCCGAGACTGACGCGCTCGAAAGCTCTGCGCGGCGCAAGCTCGAGAACAAAAATTGCGACATGATCGTGGGAAATCTGGTAGGGCCCGACAAGGGCTTCGATCGGCCGGAAAATGAAGTGCTGCTGGTGTTGAGGAGCGGCGAATCGGTCGTGGTTCCGATGGCGCCGAAGAGCGAGATCGCGCACAGAATACTGGATGAGATTGGAAAGCTTAAATGAGTCCCGGGGAGCTTCGCAGCCGGCTGGAATATTATAGGGATCTCGGAGTGAAAGATCTATATCGGCGTGAGGCCGCTGGAAAACACAGCGAAATGGCGCAGCCGGTTGAACTACCCCGATTGGCTCCGGAAGGCGATACCCTCGACCGCATCTGCGCGGATATCGGCGACTGCACGCGCTGCCGCCTGCACCAGGGTCGCAATAGGATCGTGTTCGGCGTGGGTGATCCTGGGGCGCGGCTGGTCTTCGTGGGCGAAGGACCGGGAGCGGACGAAGACGCGCAGGGAATTCCATTTGTAGGGCGTGCTGGGCAACTGCTGACGCAGATGATCGAGAATACGGCCGCCAAAGAGGGGATCGCGCTCAAGCGCGCGGACGTTTACATCTGCAATGTGGTGAAATGCCGGCCGCCTGAGAACCGGACTCCGGAGGCGGATGAAATGGAAATCTGCGGACAGTTTCTTTTCCGTCAGCTTTCGGCGATTCGGCCGAAAGCGATTTGCGCACTCGGGTCCACCGCCGCTAAGGCGCTCCTCGGGGGAAAAGACGGCGTAACTAAGTTGCGCGGTAGATGGCATAAGTGGAACGATCTGCCGTTGATGGTCACGTTTCACCCTTCGTATCTGTTGCGCCCTTACAATCAAAATGCAAAGAAAGAGGCGTGGGAAGACCTTAAAAAGGTACTGCATTTTGTGTACGATCCCGCCCCGCTTGAATCTTAAGTCCTGTTTGGCCACAAATCTGTAGTAGGTTTGCCGGACTGGTGTCTTTTTCCCCGTCCCGTGAAATATCTACATGTCTTCACCGAGGACACTTACGGACGGGGAAGAGTTGGCGTTCCTGCGCGGGCGGGTTGCCGAGCTTGAAAAGCTCGCCGCTGAGCTTCCAAAAGTGTCAGCGGCGCTCGAGGAAAACCGACGGCTTTTCGATTCCTTTCTGTCTCATGCGGCCTCTGTCGCGTGGCTGAAAGACGAACTAGGGCGGTACGTGTTTGCCAACAGGCGCTTCCAGGAAGTGGTGCCGCAGGCGGCTGGAAGCTGCATCGGCCGCACCGACAGAGAGCTTTGGCCGGCGGCAGTGGCGGAACGAATCCGGAACAACGATGTGGAACTGAAAGATACGGTCGAGACGGTGCCGACGGAGTTTGGCGAGCGGCGGTTCCGGGTGCGGCGTTTTCCGTTTCGCACGGCTTCCGGACGCTTGTATTCGGGCGGAATTGGCCCCGACATCACCGGAGAGAAAGCGACGCTGGCAAGGCTGTATCATTCAGCCGTAAATGGCGTGATGGAATGCTCTGGTGAGCGCATTGTGGGCGCCAACGAAACGCTGCCCGGATGGCTTGGTTACACGCGCGAGGAAATGCTGTCCGGTGGATTGAACTGGCGCGCGATGACACCGGAGCGCTTTCGCGAGCGCGACGACGAGGCACTGGCGGAGTTACGCGCGACCGGGGCGTTCAAGCCCTATGAGAAAGAGTTTCTGGCTCGCGACGGGAAGCTGGTTCCGGTCGTAGTGGGCGGATCGGAGCTGGGCGCGCGGCATGGATCCTTTCTGTTTTTCATTCTGAAACTGGGCGAGCAGGAGCAGATGGAAGGTCGTTTACTCAGGTCGCAGAAGCTCGAATCCTTGGGCGTAATCGCCGGCGGTGTGGCGCACGATTTCAATAACCTGCTGGCCACGATCATGGGAAATGCGAATCTGGCGCAGGATGCGCTGCCGCGCGAACATCCGGTTTTCCGCTATGTGAATGACGTTGTGGTGGCGAGCCGGCGCGCTTCCGACCTGACGCAGCAGGTGCTGGCTTACTCGGGCCGGGCTCACGTTTCTATCAAGGCCGTCGATTTGTCACGGGCCGTGCGTGAGATCGGCAGTCTGCTCGGGACCACGATCTCAAAGAAGATTGAGCTCCGGTTCGAGCTTTCGCCCGAATTGCCGACAATTGATGCCGACGAAGGGCAGTTGCAGCAGATCATCATGAACCTCGTGATCAACGCGTCGGACGCAATTGGCGAGCAGCCGGGGGAGATCCTGGTCCGTACGTGGAGTGACCACGGCGTCTGTTTTGAAGTGCGCGATACGGGCTGCGGAATGGATGAGGAGACGAAGGCTCGTATCTTCGATCCGTTTTTCACTACGAAGTCGAACGGGCGCGGTCTCGGTCTCGCGGCAGTGCTGGGAATCGTTCGCAAGCACGAAGGCACTTTAGTGGTCGGGAGCGAGAGCGGTGTGGGGACGACGTTTCGCGTGACATTTCCCGCGGGGAAAATTCAAGCGCCGCGATCGCCTCAAACCGCTCTGCGCGATTACCGGGGCACCGAAACGATACTGGTGGCGGACGACGACGAGGCCATCCAGCGTATGACGAAAATTGCGTTGGAGCGCCTTGGGTATAAGGTTCTGGTGGCGGTGAATGGGCAGGACGCGGTCGATGTGTTTCGCGAACACTCGAATGAAATCGCTGTGATTCTGATCGACTGGGCGATGCCCGTGATGAATGGCGAAGAGGCGATCGCGTGCATTTTCGACATGGATCCGAATGCCAAGACGATACTGAGCAGCGGGTACGCTGAGGCCGACAGTCTGCAGCGGGCGGGATTGGCGACAAAGGGTTTTCTGCAAAAGCCCTATACGACCACCAGGCTGGCGCTGACCTTGCGGGATGTGATCGATGGCATGGCCCCAGTTCTGAACCGGGTTGGGTAGCGCCGGGAGCCCGTTCTCGAATGGTTGCGAACCGGCCACCTTTGCTGTCGCATCCGCACTGTGCACTCATTATCGAAGCGAATTCAGATCAGCGCAGCGCGGGCAAAGACACGTGTGCGGTCGTTCCCTGGCCGGGCTGGCTTTCCATCCAGATCTCGCCGCCATGTTCGTTGACGATCTGGAGGGCGGTGAACAGGCTCCAGTTGCCTCCGAGGACTCGACCGTGCTCCACGCGGAAGCCGGGGTCGAAGATGGTGGCGACGTCCTCGGGGGCCATGCCGCGCCCGGTGTCTGAAACCATGATTTCCACCATGCCGGCGGCGTGGGTGGTGGTGATGACGATCTCGCCTTCCGCTTCGATGGCGGAAATCGCATTGGTCAGCAGATTCGAAAAAACCGTGGTGACCTGATTAGTGCTGCAGAGGACGGGCGGGATTTCGCCGAGGCGCCAGACGACGCGGATTCCGGGGCGCATTTTTTCGGCAACCATGAGGCTGGCGTCCGTAAGAAGGTCGTTGACGGAGACGGTCTGCTTGTCGTCGCGCTCGAGAGCAATGAGGCGCTTGAGCCGTGCCACGACGGTGGAGAGCCTGTCGATGGAATCGCCCACGGATTTGCTAAGATCGGCCTGGGAACGGGCCAGGCGCTCGCGATCTTCCGGGGCGGCGTTAGCCTGGCGGATGGAGAGAAGCTGCAGGGTGTTGACGGCGCTTTTCATAGCGCCGAGGGGCGTGTTGATTTCGTGGGTGATCGCGGCCGCGAGGCGTCCCAGGGCCATAGCCGTTTCGGCGAGCTGGGCGCGCGACTGAGCTGTGGTCAGCGTTTCCTGAATTTCAAGGGTCCGCTGGTGTTCCTCGAAGGCCTCGCGCTTT
Source organism: Terriglobia bacterium (assembly GCA_040003745.1). Taxonomy (GTDB): domain Bacteria; phylum Acidobacteriota; class Terriglobia; order Bryobacterales; family Bryobacteraceae; genus BOG-234. The sequence goes on along the minus strand of JBDUBZ010000226.1, from coordinate 2,127 downwards.
TGAGCGTAGAGCAGGCCGGAAGCCCAGGTGGCAAAGCAAGTCAGGAAGAGCAGGAAAAACTGTTGCGAGGAATCCCAGCGCCCGGCAAGGGACGCGGTGACGCCGTAAAGAACCCCAATGGCGGAGCCGAAGCAGCAGGTCTGTAACGGGATGAGTGGGGTGGCGGAGATCACGGCGAAGACCAGCAGTGAGATGGCGCCGATGAGAATGTGCGGGTCGGGAAAGGTGGCCGCGGAGGCCCAGAGGGCGGTTTCCATCAGGATAGTGATCGCGACGGAACCGGAAACGAGAGCGATCGTGCGCGCATGGCGCCGGACGCGGGCCAGGGACGCGGACAGAACCGTCCACAGGCCGACCAGGATGACGGCGAACTGCATGCGGGCGGAAGTGTCGAAGGGAACGAGATGGAAGGGATAAAGAAAGATGGGAACGGCAAGCTCCATCATGCCCAGCATGCGCAACCCCATGGGGCTGGCGGCGAAGAGGTCGCTCGCGAAACGGGGGTTCCGTTCCATATCGGCCGGCAGTAACCAGCGCTCGATGTTGCTTAGGTCCATAAAATGCAATAAGAGGGCGGTTTGGGAACTCTACACTATGCTAATCTCGCGCGTTAACGGATGAATAGAATTGTTCTGTTGTTCCGCAGCTTTTTCGACGTGCGGCCCGGCGAGTATGGGCGCACACTGTTCATGTCGCTGTATTTGCTGCTGGTGTTACTCGCCTATTACATTCTTAAGCCGGTGTCACGGGCGCTGTTCCTGAGCAAGTTCGATCTTGACAAGCTGCCGTGGTTGTATGTGCTGATCGCCGGGTTCGGCGGCATTCTCGCGTACATCTATACGAAGGTCGCGGTGAAGAGTTCCCTGCAGACGGCGGTGACGGGGGCGATGGCATTCAGTGTCGGGATGCTGGTGCTGATCTGGTGGCTGATCGGATTCAACAAGCCCTGGATTTTTTATTTCTTCAATATATGGGTGAGTCTGTTCAGCGTGATGCTGGTGTCGCAGGGATGGCTGGTAGCGGCGAACGTGTTCAGTCCGCGCGAAGCCAAGCGGCTCTATGGATTACTGGGCGCGGGGTCGGTGGTGGGCGCGGCGTTCGGTGGCGAGTTCACGGCTCAGATGGTGAAGTACATACCGCCACGCGATCTGCTGCTGGCAAGTGCGGGATTCGTCGTGCTGGCGTATATTGCCTTCCGCTTTGCGGTGGCGCAGAAGGGCGTTTCGCTCGCCGGGGCGAAGGGTGCTGAGGCGGAAGAAGCGGACGTTCATCTACGCGACATTCTGAGCTCGATCCGGACGCACCGTCATCTGCAGGTGATTGTCGGGATCATGATCCTGACGTTCATCGTGGATGTTTCTATCGAGTATCAGTTCAATGCGTACGCGAAACTGGCGTTCAAAGGATCCGACCCTTCGGGCGCGGCGTTGACGGCGTTCCTCGGTAACTTCTACGGAATCTACCTCAACCTCGTGACGATCGTGTTGCAGGTAGTTTTCACGGCTTTTGTGGTGCATCGCCTCGGGGTGGGCGGAACTCTCCAGGTAATGCCGGTAACGATTGCGCTGACTTCGATCGCGACGTTCTTCTTTTCCGGCGTGTGGGCGGCGGGGGCATTACGGCTGACCGAGGCCGCTACGAGATACACGCTGAACCGCACCGGCATGGAGTTGTTGTATCTGCCCCTGCCTCTGGAACTGAAGAATCGCACGAAAGCGTTCATCGATATTTTCGTCGACAGGTTCGGGCGCGGAGTGGGCGGGATGCTGCTGGTGCTGCTTACGGCGGTGCTGGGGTTCAGCCCGAGGGTGATCGCGATTGTGACGGCGGCCTTCACCATTCCGTGGATCCTGTTGTCGCGTGTAGCGAGCCGCGAATATATTGCGACGGTGCGCCGGAGGCTGGCGTCGCGCAGGCTGAATTTCGAAGAGGCGCGTATCGATCCGGGAGACCGCCGGACTCTGGCGATCGTGGAAGAGACGGCTGCGGGCGGGAACGTCAGGCAGGTTGCCTATGCGATTTTGCTCCTGAGCCAGGTGGAGAATTACGACATCGCACCGTTGCTGCGAAGCCATGTCGCGAGTGAGACATTACTGGTTCGGCAGCAGGTGTTCGAAGTTGCGGCGG
>JBDUBZ010000225.1:0-6871 GCA_040003745.1 Terriglobia bacterium | reverse complement strand
CGATCCTGCCGCGCGGCACGGTGTGGAGCGATCTCATCGTCGGACTCGAACCGAAGCAGGCTTATCACGTGGAAGTCGACGGCGAGGAAATGGTCATGGAGCGCGCCGATCCGGGCGGGATCATCTATCTGCCGACGCTTCCCGCGGGGGCGGGTGTCCGCCTCGGTCTGGCGCCGGCTTAATACGCCCAGCGCCAAAGACTCGCGCCCACCGTATAACCTGCGCCCACGGCCGCATACAACACCAGATCGCCCTTCTTGAGTCTGCCTTCGGCGAGCGCGTCGAAAGTGGCGATGGGGAGGGTGCCACCTGTGGTGTTGCCGTAGCGGCCGATATTAATCATGACCTTTTCCGGAGGCAGCCCGAGTCGCTCCGCGGTCGCGTTGATGATTCGCAGATTCGCCTGATGAGGGATCAGAATGTCGATATCCCGCGAGGTCAGCTTATTCCGCTCGAGCAGCGAGGCGGAAAGCTCCACCATTTTCGTCACGGCATAGCGGAACACCTGCTGCCCCGCCTGGTGGACATAGTGCATCTTCTTTTCGACAGTCTCGAAGGAGGCGGGAAGACGGCTGCCGCCGGCCGGCATGTAAAGATGCTGTGCGCCCGATCCGTCAATTTCGCCAATAAAGTCGACGAACCCCGCATCTTCATCCGGGCCGGCAGCCTCGAGGATCATGGCGCCCGCCCCGTCGCCGAAGAGCACACAGGTGGTGCGATCTTCGTAGTTGATGATGCGGCTCATCGTGTCCGAACCGATCACAAGGATTTTGCGCACGGTGCCAGCCGCGATCAGGCTGGCCGCGGTATTCAGTCCATAGAGGAAGCCGCTGCAGGCCGCCGAAAGATCGAAACCCCACGCATGTTTCGCACCCAGATTATTTTGAACTATGCAGGCCGTGGCCGGAAATAGCGTGTCCGGGGTAACGGTGCAGACGATGATGACATCGAGTTCATCGGGCTCAATACCACGTCTCTCCAGAGCGGATCGCGCGGCCGCAGTTGCCAGGTCGGACGTAGCGACCTCCGGATCCGCAATGTGGCGCTCCGAAATCCCCACACGCGTCTGGATCCATTCATCGTTAGTATCGACAAGCTTTTCCAGATCGGCGTTGGTGAGAACGCGAGGGGGGATATAGCACCCAAGGGCGGTGATTTTTGCTCTGATCGGAGGCATTGGAGGAGAATCTCTTATTATGGATGCAATCGATTCGCAAACGAACTTCCTCACGCCGGTCAACGTGGCAAGCTCGCTGTTTTTCGAATCGCCCGCCGAAATCTTTTCCCGCGTTCATCGTGAAATCCGGCCCCGCACCGTAGTGCCTCCGCTCCGCGTCGAATACAGGAAATTCACCAATGCCGACAGCCACGTCCGGCTCGTCGAAGGCGCGATTCTGGTCCGTATTACAGACCTGCTTGAGGGTGCCCCCGCGCCGGTAACGGAAGCGCTGGCGCACATTCTCCTCGGTAAGCTTTACCGGAAACCGGCCACCCGTCAGTATGAACACCGGTACCGGCTATACCTGAACCGGCGGGACATCCGAAAACAAATCAACCTGATCCGCCAGACCAGGGGACGTAAAGTTCATCTGGGCTCGCAGGGAGCCGTGCATGACCTCGAACAGATCTTCGACGAGCTGAACTGCAGGCATTTCGGCGGGATGATGGCGCGCCCCGGGCTCGGCTGGAGCCGTATCCGGTCGCGCACACGGCTGGGGCATTTCGATCCTTCGCACCAGATGATCATGATCAGCCGGATCTTCGACGATGCGCGCGCGCCCCGCCTCGCACTCGAGTACGTCATGTTCCACGAAATGCTGCATCTTCACTATCCTGTGGAACACAGCGGCGCGCGGCGCTGCGTGCACACGAAGGAATTCAAAGCTCACGAAAAGCAGTTCCCCTCGTTTGACGAAGCGCGCGCCCTGCTCAAAAAAATGTGGTGACTGGATCTAAACTGGTGGGCGAATGTCCGACGCCATCGATCAATACGTCAAGCAGAACGAGCCGCGCTTCCTTGAGGAGTTGAAAGAGCTGCTGCGCATCCCCAGTATCTCGACTCTTCCCGAGCACAACAAAGATACTCACCGCGCAGCCGAATACGTGGCCGCCAAGTTGCGGAGTGCGGGTCTCGAAAACGTGGAGATCATCGAAACTGAGCGCCACCCGCTGGTCTACGCGGACTGGTTGCACGCGCCCGGGAAACCGACCGTTCTCTGCTATGGACACTTCGATGTGCAGCCGCCGGATCCGCTCGAACTCTGGGAGACCCCGCCTTTCGAGCCTTCCGAGCGCAATGGCAACCTCTATGCGCGGGGCTCGGCCGACGACAAGGGCCAGATGTATTCGCATATCAAGGCGGTGGAAGCGCTGCAGGCGGTTCATGGGAAGCCTCCGCTGAATCTGAAGTTTCTGATCGAAGGCGAAGAAGAGGTCGGCGGTATTTCGGTGGCGGAGTATGTCGCGAAGAATGCGGCCAAACTCAAGGCCGACGTGGCCCTTGTCTCGGATACGGAAATGTATGCGCCCGGTCTGCCGACGCTCAACATCGGTCTGCGCGGATTGGTCTACATGGAGATTGAAGCAAAAGGGCCGGCGCGCGATCTGCACTCGGGTCTTTATGGCGGTGCGGCGCCGAACGCCGTCTTCGGCCTGATCGAATTGTTATCGAAAGCCAAAGACGCGAAGGGGCACATTCAGATTCCCGGCATCTACGACGATGTTGAAGCGCCTTCCGCCGAAGAAAAAGAAAGCTGGAATCACCTGCCTTTCGATGAGGCCGAATATCTCGCGAACGAAGTCGGATCCACGCAGTTAACCGGGGAAAAGGAATACTCCGTCTTCGAACGTACCTGGGCGCGGCCCACCTTCGAGGTTCATGGAATCGCAGGCGGCTTTACGGGTGCGGGAGCCAAGACAGTAATCCCTGCCAAAGCGGTCGCCAAAGTCAGCATCCGGCTCGTGCCGAAGCAGGTTCCGGATAAAATCGTGGCGGCCGTTAAGGAGTTTGTGAAGAAGAACGCCCCGGCGGGAATCGAATGCGAAGTGCGGGTTCTGAGCGCCAGCCCGGGCCTGATGGTGAACCCCGATCATCCCGCCATCCGCGTCGCGGCCCAGGCGTTCAGCGAAGTTTACGGCAAGCCAACGGTCTTCACGCGCTCCGGCGGGTCGATCCCTATCGTCGGCGACTTTGCCACGCATGTCGGCATTCCGACGATCCTGATGGGCTTCGGCCTTCCCGACGATGGCCTGCATTCTCCCAACGAGAAATACAACATCCGAAACTATTACGATGGCATCCGCACCATTGCACACTTTTTTGAGCAGTATGCGGCTGAGAGAAAATAGCAATATGGCAACAAGAAGACAATTCCTGATTTCGGCAACCGCCGCGCTGCCGGCTCTGGCGCGAACGGCTGAAGGGAATCCGGTGCAAGTTGCCGCGGTCCCGGGCCAGGGTATCCAGCCGCAGATCGCGCTCGATGGCGGCGTCCTGCATGTGGTTTACTTCGCGGGAGATCCAAAAAACGGCAATGTCTTTTACAGGCGGTCGAAAGATTTTGGGAAGACCTATTCTCCGCCGATCCAGGTGAATAGCCAGCAGGGGAGCGCCATTGCGCTCGGCGCAATCCGGGGCGCCCAAATTTCTGTGGGAAAAGCGGGACGGGTTCATGTCGCGTGGAACGGATCGGATGTCGCCGAGCCAAGGGGTCCGAAAAATACTGAGGGTGGGCGGCCCGGGTCCGCCATGCTTTACGCACGGATGAACGAGCGCGGCACCGCCTTCGAGCCGCAGCGAAATGTCATGCGGGAGACCTTTGGTCTCGATGGCGGCGGATCGGTCACCGCCGACCGTAATGGCAACGTGTATGTCGGCTGGCATGGCAAAGCGCCAGGTGCTAAGCAGGGCGAGGCCGGTCGTCAGGTCTGGATTGCGCAATCGCGCGATGACGGCGGCAACTTCAGCGCCGAGCATCCTGCGTCGAGTGAGTCCACGGGCGTCTGCGGATGCTGCGCTCTTCGCCTCTTCGCCGATTCCCGCGGGGCGGTTTACGGGCTCTACCGGTCAGCGACGGAAAACGTGCATCGCGACATCTATCTGCTCCATTCGGGTGATACCGGTAAGACCTTCTCCACGGGACTGGTGCAGCGCTGGGAGATCAACGCCTGCCCCATGAGCAGCATGAATTTCATCGAAACGCCCGCGGGCGTGCTGGGTGCGTGGGAAACGCAGACGCAGGTCTATTTCGCGCCGATGCAGCGCGGCGCGGATCTGGCGCGGACTTCCGCCATCGCGCCGCCGGGCGACAAACCTAAGAGGAAGTATCCTGTGCTGGCGCATAACAGCCGCGGGGAGACTCTGCTCGCCTGGGTAGAAGGTTCGGGATGGCAACGTGCAGGCACGCTTGGCTGGCAGATTTTCGATAAAGACGGGCGGCCCGGCGCGGCATCCACCACCCGGGTCGATGTTCCGGTCTGGAGCTTCCCGGCGGCGCTGGTCCGCCCGGACGACGGCTTTACGATTCTGGTTTGAACGAAGGCCGGCTATGGCGATCATAGGCACGCACATGCTGTTGTATTCATCCCAGCCCGAGGCCCTGCGCGCCATGCTGCGGGACGTGTTCGGATTCGAATCCGTGGATGCGGGCCGCGGCTGGCTGATCTTCGCCATGCCGCCGGCCGAGCTCGGCGTGCATCCGGGGGAGGGCCCCACATTCGACTCGGGAGTGACCCATCAGATCTCATTGATGTGCGACGACATCCACAAGACTGTCGCCGAACTGCGGGCAAAAGGCGTTCAGATCGATGGCGAGCCGAAAGAGGAACGTTACGGAATCCTGGTGACAATGACGCTTCCGGGCAATGTCAGCATGATCCTGTATCAGCCGAAGCATCCCCTCGCGATTCCGGTTTAGCCTTCGGATGCGCATTGTCATAGACGCGCATCAAATCGGCCAGTGAAACCTGCGTGTACTTCTGGGTTGTCGAAAGGCGCGCATGCCCCAGCAACTCCTGAATAGATCGCAGGTCCGCGCCGTCGCTCAGTAGATCCGTGGCGAATGCATGCCGCAGCGTATGCGGATGAATTGAAGAATCGCCCACCACCCAGGTGGCGTAGAACTTCACCACGCTGCGCGCGCCCCTGTCTGTAAGCCGACCGCCGCGATGATTCAGGAATAGTGGCGTTCCGGCTCCAGTCAGAGCACGGTCTGCACAATAGTTTTCGAGCGCGGCAGCAACCTTTTTGCCATAAGGGACCTGCCGCTCCTTGCGCCCTTTCCCGCGTACACGAAGCCAGCCCTCCGACCGGTCGAAATCTTCGAGATTGGCGCCCACGGCCTCGCCGATTCGCAGACCGCAGCCATAGAGCAGTTCGAGCAGCAGGCGGTCGCGTTGGGGATAGGGGCGCTCCAGCTCCGGCCGATTTTGCGGGAGTTTCGCATCCACAAGCGCGTTGGTGACCTCTGTGTTGGGCACCTGCGGGAGCATTTTCGGCATTTTGGGAAGCCGCAGCAAGCGGGCCGGATCGGCATCTATTCGACCTTGCTGTGAGAGGAAACGAAAAAAGGCCCGCAGTGAGGCAAGCTTGCGGCGGATGGTGGCGGGCTTCAGCTCGCTGCCATCCGGCTTCGGCTCATACAGGTGTGCGAGCCATTCCCGCAGAGCCAGCAGATCGAATTGGGCTGGTACGGGCGGTTCCGTGTTGGGTGGCGAAAAGTAGGCCGTGAAATCGCGCAGATCGGCCTCGTAGTTGCGCAGTGTATGCGGCGAATCGTTACGGCGTTCCAGCTCGCCAATGAATCCGCGAATCGCCGATGCCAGTTCAGACATGCACAGCCCGGTATTCTTCCAGTTTCGCCAGGGCGAGGCGGCAGATCTCGGTTTGGCGTTCGCACCGGTCCTTCAGCGGAGGGTCGAGCGGCGGAAAAAGATCGAAGGCAATGTTCGCCGGCTGATAGCGCCGGGGATCGGCGTGGGAAATATAGTGGCACAGCGAACCCAGAGCCGTTTCACGCGGGAACGCGCGCGGGGCCTCACCGTGGAGATAGGCGGCGGCGGACAGCCCTGCCACTAAACCAGTGGCAATCGATTCAACATAGCCTTCCACGCCGGATATCTGCCCGGCGAAGAATACGTTCGGGTGAGCGCGGAGTTGCAGAGTGTCCGTCAGCAAAGCCGGCGCGTTGATGTAAGTGTTGCGATGGATCTGGCCGAAGCGAAGGAATTCCGCCTGCTCCAGGCCCGGGATCAGGCGCATGATGCGCTTCTGTTCGCCGAATTTCAGATGGTTCTGAAAGCCGACGAGATTGTAGCTGTCGGCGCGCAGATTTTCCTGTCGTAACTGCACCGCGGCGTAAGGCCTGCGTCCGGTGCGGGGATCGGTCAGGCCCATCGGCTTCATCGGGCCGAAGCGCAGAGTGTCGCGTCCGCGCCGGGCGATCTCTTCGATCGGAAGACAAGCTTCAAAGTAAGGCACATCGTTCGGAACGTGAGCGCTGACTGCTTGGGCGGAAAGCAGTTCATCGACGAAATGTTCATACTCCCGTTTGTCGAACGGGCAGTTGAGGTAATCGCCTGTGCCATCGAGCGATTTGTCGTAACGCGAAGCCGGAAAAACGACTTCCCGATTGACGGTATGAGCGTCAACGATAGGACTGATACTGTCGTAGAAAAAAAGCCTCTCAGCGCCCGTGAACCGGCTCAGATTTGCCGCGAGAGTGTTACTCGTGAGCGGGCCGGTCGCGATGATCGTGGGTTGGTCCGGATCAATCCCGGTGATCTCCCTAAGCTCCACGTTGATGCCGGGATGGGATTCGATGGCGGCAGTGACCTCCTGGGCGAAAACTACGCGATCCACCGTGAGGGCCTG
>JBDUBZ010000224.1:0-6895 GCA_040003745.1 Terriglobia bacterium | reverse complement strand
AGCTCGATCACCATGCCGGCGCTGCTCCGATCACGGCCGCCGTCACGCAGGTGCAACACCCCGTGACACGGGAAGTATCGGGCTTTGAGACGACGGACGAGCCCTACCTTTTCAAGAATCTTACTGCCGACAGAACTGTGCTGATGGATCGCGCCGAGGGCTCGCGCCGGGAGCCGCTGACCTGGGTGCGCAATCAGGGCAAGGGACGGGTTCTTTACACCGCCTTTGGCCACGACGAAAATACGTGGAAAAAGCCGGAATTTCAGGCTCTCATCCGGGGCGCGGTTTTGTGGACCGCCGGAGACGCGGTTCGCGCGCGCTGGGAAGAACTGGATATGCCGTCGGTCAACTACCGCACCAGCGGCAACATCCCAAACTATGAGCGCCGCGTTCCGCCGCCAAAATATCAGTCGCCGCTGTCTCCGCAAGACTCCATGAAAACCATGCAGGTCCCGCCCGGTTTTGAAGTGCAGCTTTTTGCTTCCGAACCGGACATCGTCAAACCGATCTCAATGAACTGGGACGAGCGGGGACGGCTCTGGATCATCGAGTCGGTCGATTATCCCAACGAAATCCATCCTGGCACTCCGGGCAGGGATCGCATCAAAATCTGCGAGGATACCGACGGCGACGGCAAGGCGGATAAATTCACCATTTTTGCGGAAGGGCTCAATATCCCCACGGCACTTACGTTCTACAAGGGCGGTGTGATCGTCGGGTCCGCTCCCGACATCCTTTACCTTAAGGACACAGATGGCGACGACAAGGCTGACGTTCGCGAAGTTCTTTCCACGGGCTGGGGAACTCGCGATACGCACTCCGGAATCGGAAACCTGAAGTGGGGCTTCGATAACCAGATCTGGGGTTCCGTTGGATATAGCGGCTTCACAGGGAAGTCGGGCGATAAGACGCTGAACTTCTCCCAGGGACTCTTCCGCATGCACCCCGACGGCACCGGTCTCGAATTCACAGGCGCCTTCAGCAACAACACCTGGGGACTCGGCTTCACCGAAACTTTCGACGTTTTCGGATCCACCGCCAACAATACGCACGCCGTGTATGTGGGCATTCCGCCGCGTTATTCGGCAGACGTTAAGGGCCTTCCTCTGCGTCCGGGCAGCAAGAAGATCGACGGGCACTACTTTATGGCGCCGCTCACTCCCAACGTTCGGCAGGTGGACGTGCAGGGTGGCTTTACAGCGGCCGCCGGCTTCAATTTCTACACGGCGCGCGCTTACCCGAAGGAATACTGGGATCGCATCGCCTTCGTGAATGAGCCGACAGGGCGTGTGGTGCACCGGGCCATTCTGGAAAAGAAGGGCGCCGGATTTACCGAGAAGGATGGCTGGAATCTTTTAGCCAGCTCCGACGACTGGTTTGCGCCCGTGCTCACCGAGGTGGGACCGGATGGCATGGTGTGGGTTGACGACTGGTACAACTTCATCGTGCAGCACAACCCCACGCCCGTAGGGTTCAAGAACGGGCGAGGCGGCGCATACATCAATCCCCTGCGCGATCAGACGCGCGGCCGTATCTACCGAATCGTCTATACCGGAGCTCCGGCCCATAAGCCCATGTCGCTGAGCGCCAGCCGGCCGACGGAGTTGCTCGCCGCCCTCTCAAACGACAACATGTTCTGGCGCCTGCAGGCCCAGCGCTTACTCGTCGAGCGTGGTCAGACTGATATCGCACCGCAGCTCATCCAGCTGGCGCGCAGTTCGAAGACGGATGAGATCGGCCTCAATCCGGGCGCGCTTCATGCGCTTTGGACCATGCAGGGCCTTGGGATGCTTAATGGCTCCAATCCACAGGCGACGGCAGCGGCGGTCGCGGCACTCAAGAGTCCCACGGCGGGAGTTCGCAAGGCGGCGCTGCAGGTTTTGCCGGCGAACGACGCCACTTTGAAGGCCATCAGAGCCGCTGGCCTGCTGAAAGATCCGGACCCATACACGCGCCTCACAGCAATCCTTTTCCTGACGCAAATGCCGCCCTCGGACGAAATCGGAGCGGAGATCTACGCACTCGGAAAAACACCCGAAATCGCGAATGACGAATTTCTGTCGATGGCGGCTCATGACGCAGCCGTGCGCCATCGCGCCGGTTACCTTAAGGCTTTCGAAAGCGATCTGGGTTCCGAGCCATTCCAGGCGATGGCGCGCCGACTCGCCATCGACGAAGCGACACCGAAACAGCTGCCGGCCATCCTGCCGCAAACACAGCAGGGACCGCAGGCTGGTCTGGCCGCGGCTGAGCCGCGCATGCCGGTAAGTGAACGGCTGCTTCGGGCATACGTGGAAGATGTCGTCGGACCAATCAAGCGTCCTCCTCCGCCAACGGGCGGGCGCGGCGGCGGCGGACGGGGTCAGGGGCAACTCACCGGAACTCCCTTCGATGTCGCTATCGGGATCGATGCCGACAAGATGACATATACGCTGCCTGAATTTACGGCCAAGCCAAATCAGTATGTCCGCATTACGCTGAAGAACACGGCAGACGTGCAGCACAACGTCGTGGTATTACGGCCGAACACCGAGGAGAAGGTCGGATTGCTGGTCGAAGCCATGGCCAAGGTCCAGGATGCCGAGGAACGCAGCTATCTGCCCTCGACTCCGGATATTCTGTTCTGGATGACGCTGATCGAACCAGGTCAGTCGGGCGTACTCGAATTCGCGGCGCCCAATCAGGCCGGCGATTACCCTTACATCTGTACCTTCCCTGGCCATTGGCAAACCATGAAGGGAATCATGCACGTCAAGCCCTGAACGCCGGGGCTTGGATTCACCAAAACTTATTCAGGACTGGGGAACATGAAACGAAACAGTTGGAGTGCGATTTCCGGGTTGACTCTGGCCCTGCTGGTTTTTGCGCCTGCGCAGAAGTCATTCGCCGCGGGCGATACGATCACGGGAAAGATCACCTACAGCGGCACTGCACCCGTGCCAAAGAAGTTAAAAATGGACGCGGACCCGTTCTGTGCCAGCCAGCACCCGGAAGGCGCGGTATCGCAGGACGTCCTGCTGGGACCGGATAATGGCCTGCAGAATGTGCTGATCTATGTGAAGGCGGGCCTGCCGGCCGCGACGCAATACGCGGTTCCCGCAATCCCGGTGCAGATAGATCAAAAGGGCTGCATCTATAGTCCCCGGATTGCCGTGGCGATGGTCAATCAGCCCATTCAGTTTACGAACAGCGATAAGACCAAACACCACGTGCAGGCAATGGCTGAGATGAACCCGGAATGGATGACATCGCAGGACGCGGGAAGCGCGCCGCAGGGCACCAAATTCGCCAAGCCCGAGGTTGGCATGCTGGTGATCTGCCATCTTCATCCCTGGATGCGCATGTTCGTTCACGTGCTGGCGAACCCCTACTATGCGGTCACCGGCACGGATGGCACGTTCACGATCAAAGGTCTTCCCCCAGGAGAATATACAGTCGAAGCCTGGCACGAGAAGTTCGGCACTATGACGATGAAGGTCAAAACCGGTGGCCATGCGGATATGACGTTCACGGAATAGCCATGAGACAACTCCTGCCGTGGACGGATCCCCGCCCTGTGCCACTACCGCTCGGTTGAAATAAACTCCAGAGGACAAATTGAACCAGAAGATTAACGTTGCCATTGTAGGCCTTGGTTTCGGGGCCGAGTTTATCCCCATCTATCAGAACCACCCGAATACCAACATGTATGCGGTCTGCCAGCGTTCGCCGGACAAACTGGCGGAGATCGGCGATAAGTATCGCGTCAACAAACACTACACCAGCTTCGAAGAACTGCTCCGCGATCCCGAGGTGGATGCGGTCCACATCAATTCGCCCATTCACCTGCATGCACCGCAAAGCATTGCAGCTCTGAATGCAGGCAAACACGTCGCCTGCACGGTGCCGGCGGCGACTTCAGCGGAGGATTGCCAGAAAATTGTAGACGCCGCCAATGCCGCCGGCAAAAACTACATGATGATGGAAACGGCCATCTACACGCGTGAGTTTCTCTATGTACGTGAACTGCGGGACACTGGCAAGCTCGGCCATATCCAGTTCATGCGCGGTTGCCATCAGCAGGAGATGGCCGGCTGGCCGGGCTACTGGGAAGGGCTTCCGCCCATGCATTATGCAACCCATGCGGTCAGCCCCTGCCTCGCGCTGGTTCGCGGCGAAGCGGAGTACGTCTCGTGTTTTGGATCGGGCCGCATCGAAGATCGCCTGATCGCAAAGTATGGATCGCCCTTTGCGGTCGAGAGCGCGCTGTTCAAAGTACGCAATCAGCAACTGGCCTTTGAAGTCACGCGGTCGCTCTTTGAAACCGCGCGCCAATATATTGAGAGCCTCGATGTGTACGGCGATAAGACGGCCTTCGAGTGGACGCTGATCGAGAACGAGCAGCCCGTCATTCACGTGGGTGAAAAGCCCGAGCGAGTGACCATTCCGGATTACGCTCACCTGCTGCCCCAGCCCATTCAGCGCTTCACAACCAAGGGCGTGTATGACGGCGAGCACGCGCACCTGTCCTTCACTCAGGGCGGTGGTCACGGCGGTTCGCATCCTCACCTCGTACACGAGTTTGTTTCGAGCGTGATCGAAAGCCGCCCCTCGTTCCCGGATGTATACCAGTCGGTGAACTGGACGTGTGCGGGCATCTGCGCACACGAATCGGCCATGCGCGGGGGCCAGATGGTGCCTCTTCCGGACTTCCGAAAATCATGAAGTACGGCGTCAATACATTTATCTGGTCGGAAGAATTTAACCGGGAAAGTCTGAAGTTATTGCCCCGTATCAAAGAGGCTGGCTTCGACGGTGTGCAGGTTCCCCTCTTCCGGCCAGCGGACTTTCCGGCAGCGGAGGTTCGCAGGGGCTTTGAAGCCAATGGGCTCGAATGCTCCGTTTGTGGGTTATTCCCGGATGGACAAACCCTCATCGGCGACGATGCCGCCGAGCGCCGTGTCGCGCTTCAGCACATTAAAGATACAGTCAGAGTTGCCGCCGAGACGGGTGCGGACTTCGTGGGCGGGCCGCTCTACTGCCCTATTGGTTATCTGCCCGGGCGGCGGCGTACGGCCGACGAATGGAAACGTGCCGTGGAAGGTTACCAGTCCGTCGGCGAGACCTTAATTTCTTACGGAATCACGCTGGCGATTGAACCCATCAACCGCTTCGAGACTTTCTTTCTGAATACAGCCGCGGATTCTGCCGCCCTGTGCGATGAAGTGGCCCACCCGAATGTCGGGATTCTTTTCGATACTTTCCACGCGAATATTGAAGAGAAGGATATCGGGGCGGCCTTTCGAACACTCGGCCGGCATCTCCGTCACGTCCACGCTTGTGAGAACGATCGCGGCATTCCCGGCAGCGGTCACTTTGAGTGGGATCAGATGTTCCTCGCTCTTCGGGACCTGAACTACGATGGCTGGCTGACTATCGAGAGCTTTGGTTTCACAGGCAAAATCAGCACGGCGGTTTGCATCTGGCGCGACATTGAAAGCAATCCGGAATCGATTGCCTTCGAAGGCGTTAAATTTCTGAAAAGCAGAGTTGCCGCGATGGAATCCGCGCCTGCCTTAAGGGCCTGACTTAACTAAAGAGGCGGCAGCACCGTAAGAACACCATTCATCGTCTTCCAGTGCCCGGGAAAAGTACAGATATAAGGGTACTGCCCGGGCACGGCCGGAGCTTTGAATTCGAACTTGGTAGTCTTCTTCGGCTCGAGCACCGGCGCGATGAAGAGGACCTCCTTCATTTTCGGAACGTAGTTGTCGTCGTCGCCGGTTCCCATTCTCACCATCTTGTCGGCGGCGGCGCCGATGGCTTTCAGAGAGCCGGGTTCACAGAGCAGAAAGTTGTGAGGCGCCACGTCCGGATTGACGAAGACTATCGATACGTTCTGACCCGCATATACGGTGAGCGAATTCTTGTCGTAGCTCATCGTTCCCTCGTCGTGCGCAATGCCCGTCATCGCGATCGGGCTGATATCGACAGCCGCTTTTGCCTGCCCTCCGTCACCAGCGGGCTTTCCGTTCACACGGGCCGGCATTAGTGCCAACGCTTGCGAGCGGCTTTGCCGAGTTTCATCGCTCAGAACCCATTCGGCCGCATTGGCAATCAATTTCTGGAACCCCGGATTGCTCCACGTTCTCTCGTCGTGTCCGTACGCGGTATAGAAAACACGGCCTTTTCCCTGCGTGCGCACCCAGGTGTAGGGCTCGCGGCCCTGGGCATCCACGCGTTCCATCAGAACCGTCCGGTTCACGGTGTTGTGGTTGTTATGAACGTAGGTTTCGTCCCAGGTGGTAAAGGGCTGTATCCCCTTCATGACGGGATGCTCCGGCAGGACGATTTCGGCAGTGAAATCACCCGTGCCATGTTTCTGAAACTGTCCGCCCACCATCGCGATGTATTTCGGCGAGTTCGTAAACATCGCCGACGCAGAATGAATGGCCACTAACCCTTTGCCGCTTTCCACGAAATCGATTAGCGCCTTTTCCTGGTCGGGAGTGATCGTGGTGTGGTTCGCATAGATCATCACCTCGTCGTAATACTTCAGCATTTCCGGCCGCAACGCTTCTTCGGGGGAAGCCACAAAGGTGAGCTGATATCCCAATTTCGAAAGCGGGCCCGCCAGAAGAGGAAACAGGTGAATGGCGTCATGATGCTCCGACACGTGACCCAGAAACAACACGTGAATCGGTCTGGGGGGAGCCGGGCGGGCGGTCGCCTGCTGACCGTACGAAGACGTCGCGGCCGCGGCGAACAACAGCGCGGTTAAGGCTGAAACGGTGTGTTTCCTCATGCGGTTTTGTGAAGTATATCAGCTACGCAATCGATTACAGATCCTAAAACAGTGACGTGTCGCGGCAAAGTGAGAAGTTCCTAATTGGGCAAAGTAGAAAGTTCCTCTTGA
>JBDUBZ010000223.1:0-6908 GCA_040003745.1 Terriglobia bacterium | reverse complement strand
AATCAGGTAATTCACGGCATCGCCCAGCAGATCTTTCGTGAGATGCATCTGCTCGTAATTCTCGGTGTTCATGAAGTAAAAGTATTCGCCATCGTCATACAGGTATTCCATGTCCTGCTCGTCCATGATGGCCTTTTCGACCTTGTCTTCGGACGAAAAACGATGCTCCATCATGGAGCCGCTGCGCAGACTGCGCATACGGACCTGCACGAAGCCGCGCAGATTGCCCGGCGTGCGATGGCTCATGCTGAACACCGAGTACAGCTCGTTGTTGAACTTAACCACCATTCCAGGACGCAGTTGTGTTGCCGATAACATGTTTTCGGTATACTCCAGGATTCTTAAAAAAGAGATTGTACGGCGGGGAGCGAATCAATAGTATATCAATCGTTGACAGCCCACTACCGGGCCATTTACCCTGCCGTTTCATCGCAGGCGGCGCGCGCCACACCAAGATAACCGAGGCACATGATGGCGAGAAACATGGTCAGCACCTCC
This sequence comes from Terriglobia bacterium, assembly GCA_040003745.1. Classification (GTDB taxonomy): domain Bacteria; phylum Acidobacteriota; class Terriglobia; order Bryobacterales; family Bryobacteraceae; genus BOG-234. The sequence continues at coordinate 6,410 of JBDUBZ010000223.1, read as the reverse complement.
GTGTCGTTCAGGTTGTATTCCACCAGCCCGACGATCATTGTGCCGAGGACACACGCAATCGAGGCCTGCAGCAGGAAGCGCACGTCGGATCTGCCCGGCGGAGCTCTGCGCAGCGCCCGTCCAAAATCGACCAGCGCCATCAGCAGCGCGCCGGTTATGAAGATCGCGGCCGGGAGTCCGCGCTCCGCTGCGTACTGAATATAGATGTTGTGCAGATGCCCGTAGTAGCCGTCGGGCAGAGGACGTGTGATATCCCCGGGCAGATACGCACTAAAGACCGGCTCCTTGATGATTTCGTCGGGCCCGACGCCCACCAGAGGATGAGCTTTGATCATCTGCCAGCCCACCCGGCGGGTAATTTCGCGGTGAAGGTTCGAATCCGTCTGCCCGTGCGGCTGCCAGATGGAAACAACACGTTCCCGCACTGAGGACGGCCCGGCCAGCAAGCCGAGGGCGAGCACCACGGGCATAGCGAGCGCGGCCCATCGGTTCCAGCACCAAAGCAGGTAAAAACCCGTGAATACAGCCGCAACCCAGACGCCCCTCGTTTTGCTGAACACCAGCGCCAGCCCTGTCACGGCCGCGCAGGGTATCAGTAACCAGAGGTATTTCCGAACGCCTGGCGCGAAGAGCAGGAAGGCGGCCAGCAGCAGCAGAATATAAAGCTCCTGCCCGGAAAACGTCATCCAGTGGCTCATAAAGCCGCGGATTCGGTCGGCGATATAGAAGTGGTAAAAATCGATGTGTTCGCCCGTCGCCTGCCATCGAACAATGTCGCGCGCGTACTGGAAAATACCGCGGCCGGCGGTAAAGGTCCCCACAACCATCCAGGCGAGCGTGAGCCACTTCGCGCGGGCGAGCGTCGTGATATTGGAAAACACGATCAGCATGGTGCTGAAAACGTAGAATTTTCTGATCTGAGCCAGACCGAAGCGCGGGTCGGGCGAAAAGGCCAGCGCGACCAGGGTCCAGAGCATGAACAAGGCAAGAGGAAAGGCGATGCGCGGCCAGCGGAGGGGAAGGCCCGAGAGCAGCAGCGCACAAAGCGCCAGCGCCAGCAGATTCTGAGACACCGCGACACCCAGCAGGATCGAAACCACCGATGCCATTGCCAGCCACAGACTTGCGTGCTTCAGCCAGGCGGGAGGAACCAATCCGTCAGTATCGCGCAGTTTCTCGTTCGCGAGGGCTCAGGCCGCTTTGCCTCAACGCAGGCTACTTTGTCTTCAGCAGAGCTTTGCGCCACGGTGTACGATGGTTTGAAGCCTCATGAAGCTACTGGAAGTGCTTGCTCCGGGGGGTAAAGAGCGCGAATTGGCTCTGACACTCGATCCGGACCGCATACCCGCCCATATTGCCATCATCATGGACGGAAACGGGCGCTGGGCGAAGCGCCGTGGGTTGCCCCGGTTTGCCGGGCATCGCGCCGGAGTGGGAATCGTCCGGTCGATCGTGGAAGACTGTTCCCGGCTGGGCGTAAAGGCGCTGACCCTCTACGCGTTTTCCGCCGAGAACTGGAAGCGTCCGCGCATTGAAGTGGATCTGTTATGGCGCCTGCTGAAGTACTATCTGCGCCATGAGCTCGAAGATCTGCAGCGCAACAATATCCGCCTGCAATCGAGTGGGCGCGTGGAAGAGCTTCCGCAGCGCGTCTATGAAGAGCTGCGTGCGACCGAGCGGGATACCGCCCGCAACACGGGCATGACGCTGAACCTGGCCATCAATTACAGTTCGCGAAACGAAATTGTGGATGCGGTAAACGCGATTGTGGATGAAGCCCGGATCGCCGGCACCCTGCCCCAGCTTGTGGTTGACGAGCAGATGATTTCGCGGCGGCTGTACACGGCTTCTCTGCCGGAACCCGATCTGCTCATCCGCACTTCGGGGGAGATGCGCATCAGCAACTTCCTGCTGTGGCAGATTGCTTACGCCGAACTCTACGTAACCGAAACGCTGTGGCCCGATTTCAACCGTGAAGAGCTGCTCCGCGCCATTCTCGATTTTCAGGGCAGGGAGCGCCGTTTTGGCGGCCTCTCGGCTCAGCCCGGCAGCGAACCATCGCCCGATCCGCGGGAGCTTGAGGAAATCGCCGTCTCCTCGTAATGAAGCGGATTGTCACTGCTTTATTCCTTGTCCCCGTCGGCGTTTACTCAGCTCTTTTCGCTCCCTGGTGGATTTTCGCCGGCGTCGTCGCGCTGGTAGCGTCTCTTTGCTTTATCGAATACGCCCGCATCACTTCCTCATTTGCTCCGCTGGGGCTGGTGGCCGGGCTGCTGATTCTGATTGCGCCGCCAGCCGAGGCGGTTTTGATCCTGATCCTGACCGCTTTGGCTGCCATGTGCCTGCCCCTTGCGGCGGCCGATATGGAACAGGCCGTAGTTCGGTCTGCGGCATTGTTGCTCGGGGTTCTGTACGTTTTCGGGTCATGGAAGACCGCCATCCTGCTTCACGATTTGAATGCCGCGCCGCTGCGCTACCTGAGCGCCGGAAGGCACTGGCTGATGTTTGGGCTGATGGTGAACTGGATTGGCGATACCGGCGCGTATTACGTGGGCCGGCGCTACGGACGCCATAAGCTTGCGCCCGCGGTGAGCCCCGGCAAGACCTGGGAAGGCGCAGTTGCTTCCGCCGGCACGGGCCTGGTGTTCGGGTTGATTTACCTCCCGCTGGCCATCCCGGGAACTTCCTTCTGGAAGGCCGGATTTGTGGCGCTGGCGGCGAACGCGGCCGGGCAGGTGGGCGATCTCGCCGAATCGGCAATCAAGAGAGGTGCGGGCGTGAAGGATAGCGGCACGCTTCTGCCGGGGCATGGCGGCATCCTCGATCGCGTCGACAGCACGATGTTCGCGCTGCCGGTGCTTTATACGCTGCTCTCACTCTTCCGCAATTAAGCCTCAGGGCGCGCGGTCCAGAATGCGGTAATTAGCCGGCTCTCCAGGCGCAAGGCGGGCGCCTTCGGCGGGCACAATCCATTTTCCGGTGAGATCGCTGCGTTGTGAATCCTGCGGTATCGGAATATCTTTACGCATTCCGACGGCGCGTATGCGATTGCGCTCCACGACAATGACCGAGTCTTCAATAGGCTGCGCGCCAGGCGCCACGATAGCGGTTCCCCCAATCAATACCTTGACGTCCCCAGTCTGGCACCCACTCAGAATCCAGGCGGCAGCCAGGACCGTCAATCGCCTCCACATGACAGTAGTTTAGCCAATCGTGTTCAGGCATACATAAAGAAAAGGCCTGGAGGTGCTTCGGCTTGATGCGTGCTGGCAGAATCGATGTAGATGGTCCGACGTGTTCTGTTATTTCTTCTGACCACCTCCGCCCTGCTCGCTCAGAGCGGCCAGTTTGAAGGGAAAAAGATCGTGGACGTGCAGTATTCGCCCGCGTCCCCTCTCGATCCGGCAGATCTTGCGAAATTCCAGCCGCTGAAAAAGGGTGAGACCCTGCGCGCTGCGGATGTGGCCGAGGCGATAGATGGCTTGTTCTCAACGGGCGCTTTCACCGATGTCGCGGTGGAGGCGGAGCCGGCCGGGGGCGGCGTTATCGTTCGGTTCGTCACCAAGGCGCAATACTTTACCGGGGGTGTGGATATCGAAAGAAAGATAATCGTCCCGCCGAACCGCGGCGAACTGCACAGCAACACGCAGCTCACTCTGGGCGCGCCTTTTACTGACGACGATGTGGACAACGCAATCGGCAGCCTGACGCGCCTGTTCACTTTGAACGGCCTCTACGAAGCGAAGATAACGCCGAACGTAGAGCGCAACGATGAAGACCACCAGGTCTTCATCACCTTCAACGTCAGGGAAGGGAAGCGCGCGAAATATGAAATGCCGGTAATCAATGGGAATGCAATGTTGTCGAACGATACGATCCTGCGGGTCACCGGATGGCGCATTCCCATCATCCACTGGTGGCGGCAGGTCACCAACGCGCAGACCCGCGCCGGCATTCAGGGCCTGTTGCGAAAGTATGAAGGAAAGGACAGGCTGACCGCGAAGGTAGAGATCGATAAGCTCGATTACAACGCCAAAACGCGCCGCGTCCAGCCCACGCTCACCGTGGATCCGGGCCCCAAAGTGAAGGTGACGACGCTCGAAACCAAGCTCTCAAAGCGTGTCCTGCGCCGCTATGTGCCGGTATTCCAGGAGCACACTGTCGATAACGATCTGCTTGTCGAAGGCAAGCGTAACCTGCAGGACTATCTGCAGAGCCAGGGCTATTACGACGTTGACGTGGATTTTCGCGTCCTGCCTCCCGAAAACGACGTGGAGACAGTCGAGTATGTGATTGCCAAAGGGCAGCGGCACAAGGTGGTTCAGGTCCGCGTGACGGGGAATAAGTATTTCGACAGCGAAACCATTCGCGAACGCATGTTCATCGCGCCCGCCGCCTTGAATCTGAGGCGTGGCCGCTTCAGCGAGGCGTTTCGCCGCAGGGATGAGGAAAACGTAGACGAGCTCTACAAGGCCAACGGCTTCCGGGACGTGCAAGTTTCGATAACCGTAGACGACAATTTCAAGGGCAGGGCTGGCGAAGTTGCTGTGACGCTGCACGTTACCGAGGGCTCCCAGTGGGTGATAGACAACCTCACTATTTCCGGGATCCAGCAGGTGAAGCGGGAAGACGTCGCCGCGGAACTGGCGTCCGCGGCAGGTCAGCCGTTTGCCGATGTCAACCTTGCGACGGATCGAAACGCGGTCCTCACCGCCTACTTCAGACGCGGATTCCCCGATGCCACTTTCAAAGCCGGGTGGCAGGCCGGCAGCGCGCCGAATCACGTGGATGTGTTTTATACGATCGCCGAAGGCGAGCGTCAGTATGTCCGGGGTGTCATCACGTCGGGGAATCACATGACCAGGCAGAGCCTGGTCGACAAGACGATCACGATGAAGCCCGGCGATCCTCTTTCGCCGGTCGAGCAATCGGACGTTCAGAAAAGGTTCTACGATCTGGGCGTGTTTGCGCGGGTCGATACGGCCGTGCAGAACCCCGGGGGCGCGGCCGCTCATAAATACGTCCTCTACAACTTCGAAGAGGCGAGCCGTTACACGCTGAATATTGGCGTAGGCGCGCAGATCGCGCGCTTTGGATCGCCCAGCCAGAACAATTTGGGGTCGCCCGGGGGGAGTACCGGCTTCAGCCCGGCCCTCTCCATCAATATTTCCCGCCTCAATTTCCTGGGCCTGGGTCACACGGTATCGCTGCGGACAAACTATTCGAATATCGAGAAGAAGGCCTCCATCACTTATCAGCAGCCGCGCTTTTTCAACGTTGCCGGGCGTTCCATCAGCTATACCCTGCTTTACGACGATACTCGCAACGTCCGCACCTTCTCTGCCAAACGCCAGGAGGCGGATGTGCAGATCTCCCAGCAATTTTCCAAATCGCTCACGGGCCTGTTCCGCGTCTCTTACCGGCGCGTCACCGTCAGCAACGTCATCATTCCCGTGCTACTGGTGCCGCAGTTTCTGCAGCCGCTGCGGATTGGAATTGTCTCGGCCAATCTGGTGCAGGACCGCAGGAACAATCAGGGAAACCCCTCACGGGGGGTTTACAACACGCTCGATATTGGTCTGGCCAGTAAAGTTTTTGGTTCGCAGCGCAGTTTTGGCCGGGCGCTGGTCCGCAACGCGACTTATTACAAACTAAGTAAGTCGCTTATACTCGCGCGGCAGACGCAGTTCGGTGTGATCGCTCCTTTTTCCGCGCCAAACGGATTAACGGCGCAGCAATCGGTGCCTTTGCCGGAGCGGTTCTTTGGTGGCGGCGCCGATTCGCTGCGCGCCTTTTCATACAACCAGGCGGGACCGCGCGACATCGGCTCAGCGGTGGTGGCGGGCGGACCAACTTCAAAGCCGACCGGTTTCCCGCTGGGCGGCAACGCGCTGTTATTCAATACCGTCGAGCTGCGGTTTCCGTTGCTGGGCGAAAACATTCAGGGGGTTCTCTTTCATGACATGGGGAATATCTACAGCTCCCTGGGCAACCTGTCTTTTCGATACAAGCAGAAGAACACAGAGGATTTCGACTACACGGTACACGCCATAGGCTTTGGCATCCGTTACAGGACCCCCGTGGGACCTGTCCGCCTCGATCTCGCCTACAGCCTGAATCCTCCCTCTTTTTACGGCTTTAAGGGCAGCCAGTCGCAGTTGCTGCTGTGCGATCCCACAAAGGACTCCGCGAGCCAGCCGGGCTATTGTACGCCGGCAAAGCAGAACTCCGGACACATTCAATACTTCTTTTCAATCGGACAGACCTTTTGATTACCAGGCTCGTCATGAGTTTGCTTCTCCTCATATATTCAGCCGATGGCGCGGTCACCATCGACCGCATTGCCGTAATTGTGGACCGCCACGCCATTAAGCTCAGCGACATCGATCTGGATATCCGGATGACGGCGT
>JBDUBZ010000222.1:0-6909 GCA_040003745.1 Terriglobia bacterium | reverse complement strand
GGGTACTTCTCCGTAGCTTTGAAGGGTACGCAGGTATTGAGCGAAGAGGGCTTCGCCAGCCCTCTATGAAAAGGCTGGTGTCTCTCCTGGCCGTGGCTCCGGCTCTGACCCTGGCTCTGGCTCTTTGTGCTCAGACGCCCGATGCGCTCACGCCTCTGGGAATCGGACTCGAAACGTATCCGTACCCTTATCCGGTTCACTTCATTCCGCTCGCGATTCAGGGTCAGGACCTGCGAATGGCCTACATGGACGTGGCGCCCACCGTTCCGGCGAACGGCCGGTCCGTGGTCCTGATGCATGGCAAGAATTTCGGCGGCTACTATTTCGTCAACCTTATTCGGGCCCTGACTGGCGCCGGCTTCCGCGTCATCGTGCCCGATCAGATTGGCTGGGGCCGGTCGTCGAAGCCCGACATCCGCTATTCCTTCCATCTGCTCGCCGCCAACACCGCGCACCTGCTGGATGTGCTGCAAATCCCGGCCGCCGCGGTTCTGGGCCATTCCACCGGAGGCATGCTCGCCGTTCGTTTCGCTCTGCTCTACCCTGAGCGCACCGAACGGCTGATTCTCGAAGACCCGCTCGGTCTGGAGGATTACCGCATCGGTCCGCCTCAGACGGACGAAGAGCTGTACCAGAACGAGCTCAATGCCACGCCCGATAAAGTCACCGCGGTTTTTCAGCACTACTTCGTGAAGGCCGGGCCCGAGGTCTGGAAGCCGCTCGCCGAGGTTCCTTTGCGCGTCCTGCTGAGCGGCGAATATCCGCGCTGGGCCAAAGCCTCGGCGCTGGCTTACCAGATGATTTATCAGCAGCCCGTGCGGTCCGAGTATCACCTGCTGAAACCGGCGACATTGCTGGTGGTGGGCGATCAGGATCACACCGCGCCCATGAGCCCGAAAGCTTCGGCTGAAGTGCGTGCGCAGCTGGGTCACATTGTCGACCGCGCACGCGAGGCCGTGAAGGATATACCCCGCGCTTCACTGGTCGTGGTGCCCGATTGCGGGCACATCCCGCATATCGAGTATCCCGACCTGTTCAACAAGACTTTGCTCACTTTCCTCAACTCGCGATAGTTCCAGGCGCCGTAGTTGAGAAGCCTGGGGTCAGGTCGATCGATGGCGTCGTCGCTGAGGGAAAACGCAGCACCTACAAGATACCGAGGCACGGGATTAGAACGGCCAGCCCTTTGAGCGTGGTCCACGAAGGCCCAATAACGGCTGCAAGAGCGCCTTTTTTGAAACCACCAGGCGTTCCCAGCCGGGTAACAATCATTAGCTGCCGCCCGCAGCCTTCGTGCGCCGTTACCTACTGCACGGAGACGTTTACTCGAACCAATTCATGGGAGGCCGATATGTTTCGCCGCAGCATGTACGCCGACCCGGCCTCGTCGCTGAACAGAACCGCGCTTGCCGAAGCCGGCGCGAACGCGGAGGTCAGCAATTTCCCGTCTGTGTCGTGGATGCTCAACACCCTGCCGCTATGTCGCGTAGAGCCGCTGACATCGGCGTGAAGCCACTCCAGCATAAACCGCCCGCCTGAGATGGGAACCACCCGGCGTATTTCATCTGAACTTGCTACCGTTGGATCGGCAGGTGTGGTCAAGGCTGCAGAAGGTGGCTCGAATTGAATCTGTTTCACTTGCCGGCCGGACGTATCGAACGTTTTGACTGTGTGAAGATCAGCCAGAACGTGGTAGATCAGGCCGTTCTGGAACCAAACGGACCCGAGGTTGATGTCCCGATTCAGTTTGGAAAGATCCGGTCCTGGCGTCAATCCGGTCTGATTTCTGAGCGAATATCCGGCCGGGCAATCCGAGAATGCGGTAACGCGTGTTCCACCAGGTGTGTACTTGTGGATCATCATGCACAAATCCGTTTTTCCGCTGAAATAATCCGTGTTCATTCCGAGCACGTACAAATTTCCTTCCCGGTCGATTGTCAAGTGCCGCGCCTCGACGCGAGGCGACAACGTGATCGTGCGTGTGTAGACGCCATTTCTGTCAAGGACAAATATTCCCGTGCTTGTCTGGCGGGTTCCCTCCGGCCGCCAGACCGCCGCGAGGAAGATGTTGCCGTCAGTATCGACGGCCACCTCAGGCGAGAAATGCATCATGGTCTTTCCCGCCAAAGGGAGCGAACTGAGTGGAAATTGTCCTGTCAGTGTCCCGTTCGAGCCGTCGTAGCGATAGACTGCCCTGTCATTCCCCACCGTTCCCATCAGATACAAATCCCCGGAAAATGAGCGAAACGGGCCGGAAAACCTGATTGTGGGTATCGTGAGCGGGACACTGCCTGCCTCCTGAACCGCCGGAGTGCCCGCCGAGAGCCGCAGGACTCCGAGAAGCCACAGGGACCCGAAAACCAACCGTAAGGATTTGACCTTCACATCGATCATGCGGTACCTCCTCCGCACCCGCAACTCAACGTGAATGATTCGTCGTAGATGCTGTGTCTATCATCGCAAAAACCATTGATCGTCGTAGCAGTAGGGCCCGCCCAATTTCAAATCCGGGGCTTGCGCCATGGAACAGAACGGGCGGCCGGTATCCGAATCATACACTCGTTTGGCGTTGAGTTCGGTGCGGACGAACCGCAGCTGGCGCATGAAATGGAACAGTTTCGCGGAAAGTGTTTCAATCCCGGCGGTGTCCCTCAAAGGGTGGGTTTTTTCCTTATGGCATTGGTAACAAAAAAGTTACTAGAACGTTCGAGCTTCGTGGCTACATTGAGAGCCAGGACCGCGACATCGCGGTGGCGCAGGAGCGTTGGACTGCTACAAACGGAGAAAGAAACATGCCCCTTACCCATGACTTCAAAGAAACCATCCGGTTGCGGGCGCAGCGGGAACCGAAGTTCCGGCAAGCGCTTTTGCGCGAAGCCGTCGAAAGCTACCTGAACGGCGATCTTGAAACCGGCAAGGCCGTTTTGCGCGACTACGTCAACGCGACGGTTGGATTTCAGGCGCTCGAAGCGCAGACTGTCATTCCCGCTAAGAGCCTCATGCGCATGCTCGGGCCAAAGGGCAGCCCATCCGCGGCTAACCTTTCCAGAATCCTCACGGTCTTGCAGAAAACTGAAGGTGTTCACTTCGAGCTTTCGCTGAGGTATTGAAGCGTTCAACAAGTGGCAGGTTTTGACCCGCGCCAGAAACCCGTGTTCAAGCCCGGGGTCTGTCGGGAGCCACGACAAAGCGGCCTGCCCTCCGCGCGGTTGCCTGAGGAAGGTGGAACAGGGTGACACCGTGATCGTGTGGAAGCTCGACCGGCCAGTCCGGAGCCTCCGCGACCTGATTAAAATGCTGGACGCCCTCAGCGAAAACGCGCCGTCGAATTCCAGTCGCTCACCGAAGCGATCAACATCCCAACGCCGACGCGCCGCGTTATGTACAGCCGCGTTATGTACAAATGATCGGCGTTTTGGCCTGACCGGAACGGAGTTTAGTTTCAGAGCGCACCCGCGCCGGAGTGAAAGCCGCGGAGCGGCCAGGCGTGAAGTTTTGGCCGGAAGCCGAGTCTAACACCTGAACAAATCAACCACGCCCGGAAACTGATCGACAACGGTGAGGCCCACCAACACATGGCCGACCTCCTGAAAGTGGCCGCTCGACCCTCCACCGGGCGCTCTCCGTCTAAGACGGAGGGCGATTGACCCTATTGAAGCAGGGTCTTCAGAAATGCTTCCGCTTCGTCCCGCTTGTCATCCCTTCTAAGTTGAAGCATGCGGCCCGATGAGCAGTTCTCCGCGCGGAGCGCCAGTTTACAAAACTAGATATGCGGCCGGCCGAAAAAACGCGTACCTCCGTAGGGGAAAGCGAGCGTGCGGCCAGACATTGCGCTCCACGCCGTACGCCTCTTCAGCTATTGAAGGTTAAACGACATGCTGATCTGGCTACCAACGGCGACCGGCTTCCCATCCTGCATCGCGGGCTCGAAGCGCCAGGTCCTCAGAGCCCCGAGAGCATTGGCGTCCAGCTCGGGGTGAAGCGGCCGCAATACCTTCGCCTCTCGAACCTTCCCATCAGAACCGATAACGGCTTCCAAAAGCACATCGCCCCGGATACCTGCCTTGCGCGCTGAATCGCTGTATTGAGCGGGAGGCGAATAGATGCGCTTTGGCATGACAATCCCCGGTCCGGGGGAATAGACCGTCTCCGTCTCGTCAGCCGATTGGGGCTGGAATGAATTGCCGGACGGCGCGGATCGGTTCGCATTGTCTGCGGAGACGAAAGAGAATCCAGACCAGGGGCTTTTCGGCCCCGGCTGCGATTTTGCGTCAACGGCCCAGACACGCCAGCGGCCCTTCTGATTGCCCCAAAAATTGAACTCGTATTCCGAAACTTTCAGATTCGCCACTATGTATCCCGTTCCTTGCACATCCGAGCACCAGTCGTTGACCGGCATGCGCGTGCTCTGCAGCACGGGGGCACCCGCTTTGCACGCCCGGCCTGACTTCGGACGAGCGGGCATTCCGACCAGTCGATTGCGTTTGTGGTCTTAGATGATTTATCCGCAGCCCGTGCGGCCCGAGTATCACCGGCTGAAACCGGCGACCCTGCTGGTGGTGGGAGATCAGGATCACACCGCGCCCAAGGGCCCGAAAGCGCCACGCACGCCCCACCGCGGCTAACCTTTCCAGAATCCTCACGGCCTTGCAGAAAACTGAAGGTGTTCACTTCGAGCTTTCGCTGGGGCATTGAAGCGTTCAACAAAGGGTCCTTTGTGACCCCTTTCACCATGCTGGTGTTTTGAGCGTTTGCTCCTTCCCTGCCCGTATGCTAAAAACAGAACGCCATGGACGAGACGCCAATCACGGTACGCAAGTACACCAACTTTGACGAGATCAAAGCGGACGAGTACCGCTATTGGCAAAGCCGTCCCGCGCATGAACGGCTGGACGCGGTTGAGGAAATGATTGAAACCGCCTATGCCCTCAAGGGGTGGGAGATCGAACCTGATGTACCAAGACTACAAAGACCTTTTGTCCGCCTTCCGGTCCCGTGGCGTTAAATATCTCGTTGTGGGCGGCTTTGCGGTTATCCATCACGCGCAGCCGCGCTTTACGAACGACATGGACCTTTTCATAAAAGCGGACCCTGAAAACGCAAAGGCGACCTACGCCGCGCTTGCCGATTTCGGCGCACCGCTCCAAGGTATCCGCCCCGAAGATTTCACCGACCGCACCAGTTTTTTTCGTTTCGGACGCGACCCGAAAGGTTTCGATATTCTGCCTTCCATCCCCGGCGTAGATTTTGACGTCGCATGGGAAAGGCGCATTGAGATCGTAGTTGATACCACCACCGGCCTGAAAGCGAATTTCATTTCCGCCGACGACCTCATAGCGTCCAAACTGGCGTCAGGCAGACCGCAGGACCTTGCCGACGCGGACGCCGTTCGCAAGGCGAAAGAGAGCCAAAGACCCGGCGCAAAAAAAAACCCTCCGGAATCAAACGGCCCTAATCAGTGAACCCTCGGCACGTTCCATAAAGGGTAAGTTCTGACACGCCGCTGAAACCGCCAATGGCCCATTTGACGTGTGTCAAATATCAGGTTCAAAATGGGGCGCATGAAATACGGCTACGCCCACGTCTCTACCGACGATCAGAACCCGGCGTTCCAGCTCGCCGCGTTGATGAAAGCTGGATGCCAAACCGTGCTCAAAGATGAGGTCTGTCGGGAGCCACAACCAAGCGCCCTGCCCTCCTGCGTTGCCTGAAAGGCTGGAACACGGAAACACGCTGATCGTCTGGAAGCTCGACAGGCTTGGCCGCAGCCTCCGCGACCTGATTGCAATGCTGGGCGACCTCCGTGCCCGTGGTGTAAAACTTCGTTATGTGGCAGATCTACTGAGCGTCAGCCGCTCCACACTCTACCGTGTTCTTGCCCGGGTGAGTCATCGACGCCAAAACAATAACATTTCGCGGGAGTGCCGATTCTATGCGGCCATTATTCGGCACGGTAGGGCAGTTGAAATCATTTCACGTCAGATCGCCTGCTTTTATCTCTGCGATACATGACTGCGACGGCGAAAATGACCACCGAACTTACGAGCCCGCCCGGTTGCCAGATCTTAGCGTTAGAGGTACCCAGGGTTAATAGTGCCCCGCAACTGCAAATCAATCCACAAACCGCGCTCCAGCGTAGCCATAAGTTTCCCCTCCGCTTAGTCCCGGTCAACTGGTCGAACATGTGAAACTCAGCGTAGCACTCTTTCCAAATCTGGTGTTTGCAGCGCCTCGGCCCCGCAGTTGGGGCTCAAAAACCGATGGGGTTAGAAGTACGAACGCTGGATAGCCAGCATAACGTCAATCAGGTTGAACTGAGCCGGACCGGACTCTATGGGGCCTGAATAGTTTTCCGGCCTTTGGTGTCGGGGTGAAGGCAGCGTATACGGGAAGGGATCGTCAGCAAATGAAGCGGCGGAGCTTCCGGCAAACCCTGCTTCCCGGGACCCACAATGAGGCTGTCAGGCGGAATTACCGGCAACGCCCACACATCGCCGAACGCCTCAGCGAATACGGAACCGGCAGCAGCTCTGTCCGCCTCGCTGCCAGCCACTTTGCGCGTGCCGAAGCCTGGCACCTGGGACAATGCCGGTTGCGGCAGGAGTTATAGAGGACGACACGATGCCCGCACGTATCGCACTGCTCCACATATTCCACACGACCGCCAGGAGCAGCCGTGCGGCAGTCGCGAATCGCAGCGAAGGCCCTTAGCTGTTCGGGGCTGAGAACTTGACCCCAACGCGCGAAGGAGTCTGCGCTTGTGGTATTCGATGATTCAATCAGCAGCCAGAGATTTCGCTCAAAACGAATGTAAACCAGGCGTTATTGATAGAGATGAAAATCAAAAGTTTCCTGCAGAACAAGTAAAAAAGTTAGGCGAATTAGGTTTTTTAGGAATGATGGTTGACC
>JBDUBZ010000221.1:0-6910 GCA_040003745.1 Terriglobia bacterium | reverse complement strand
CGCTCGAACGCAATCGCTCCGCAGCTCATCAACCGAGACTGGCTCTCGGCGCGTTTCTGCGCTCAGACTTCAAAGCCACCGCGGCCATCGATCTGAGCGACGGCCTCTCGCTCGATCTGCGCCGGCTTTGTCTCGCCTCGAATACCGCCGCGGAACTCGACGCCGATCCTCCGCGCTCCTCCGGCGCCAGCCTGGACCAGGCGCTTCACGGAGGTGAGGACTACGAACTGCTGTTCACCGTCCGCCCTGGCGTCAAAGTGCCCGCTCAGTTCGCCGGCGTGCCGCTCACCCGGATCGGCAGAATTGTTAAAGGTAAGCCCGGCCACGTTTCGTACCGAGGGGCAACGCTTCCAGCGCTCGGCTACGACCACTTTTCTCTTTCAAAGCACCCTAAAAATCCGAAACCCATCCCAAACCCATGAACATTCCCGATCCCGCTCCCATAATCGACCTGATGGAGGCCTTCCGCCGCTCGAAGACCATGTTCGCCGCCGTAAAGATGGGAATATTCGATCTGCTGGGCGCCGGACCGCTCGACTGTTCCGCCATTGCCGCCGCCATGGAGTCGAATCCCGACGCCACCCAGCGTTTACTTGAAGCCTGCGTAAGCCTGAAGCTGCTGGAATTCCGGGACGGGTTGTTCGCGAATACCGCCGTCTCCGATGTCTATCTGTGCCAAACGAGCGAACGCGCAATGACCGGCTACGTCCTCTACTCGAACGACGCTTTTTACCAACTGTGGAGTCATCTCGAAGATGCCGTGCGCGAAGGCACACCGCGCTGGGAGCAGACCTTCGGCTGGACGGGCCCCATTTTCGAACATTTCTTCAGCACTCCTGAAAGGATGAAGACGTTCTCTCTCGGCATGCATGGCATGGGCGTTACCACGTCCCCCGTAGTCGTGCGCGCCTTCGATCTCAGCGGCTTTGAGGTGATGGTGGACCTTGGCGCCGCCACCGGCCATCTGGTGATAGCGGCCTGTGAGGCGTGGCCCAGCCTGCGGGCAGTCGCTTTCGATCTCGCCAAAGTAACGCCGCTCGCCGAAGAGCAGATCTCGAGATCTCCCGCCAAAGCCAGACTGTCCGTGCAGAGCGGCGATTTCTTCATCGACGCCCTGCCCGAAGCCGATCTCTACGCGCTCGGCCGCGTTCTGCATGACTGGAAGGAAGACGATATCCGCGTCCTTCTCCGCCGCATCTTCGAACGTCTGCCGCGTGGCGGCGCATTGTTAATCGCCGAGAAGCAGATCGCGGAAGACAGGTCCGGTCCGGTTGGGGCCCATATGCAATCCCTCAACATGCTGGTCTGCACAGAAGGGAAAGAGCGAACGTTTTCCGAATACCGCGCTCTTCTCGAACAGGCTGGCTTCAGCCCTGTCGAAGGAAAAGTCACAGGAGCGTTTGTGGACGCTATACTGGCGCGGAAAAGCTAATGGGAACCGTCATCGAAAAAATTGCGTGGGCTGGCTGGCCCAACTGCTATCGAATCGCCAACGATGAAGTGGAGATCGTCGTCACCAGCGACATCGGGCCGCGCATCATGCATTACAGCTTTCAGGGCGGCCGGAACTTTTTTAAGATCTTCGAATCGCAAAAAGGCAAATCCGGCGAGCCCGACTGGCAGACTCGCGGTGGTCATCGCATCTGGGTCGCGCCCGAAACCCGCGAGCGAACCTACGCCCCGGACAACGGCGCCGTATCCATCGAGATCCGGGGAACCACGCTGGTCGCCACGCAGCCCGTTGAGCTTCTGACCGGCATTCGCAAGCAATTGGTGATCGATATGGCCGCCGCCGGAACGGAAGTAACCGTGCTGCACCGCCTGCAGAACACCCTGCCTTTTGCGCAGACGTTCGCGCCCTGGGCTCTGAGCATGTTGACCCCCGGCGGCACAGGCATCACCGGCTTCCCCGCCCGCGGCCGCCATGAGGACCACCTGAGCCCCACCAATCCGCTGGTCATGTGGGCGTTCACAAATCTGACCGACAAGCGCTGGACTTTCCTTGAAAAATACCTCGTGCTCCGTCACGATCCGGCCGCCCCGGTGGCGACTAAGCTCGGGCACTTCAACCCTGACACCTGGGGCGCTTACCTGCTCGGCTCCGAGCTTTTCCTCAAGCGTTATAAAGCCGACCCGTCGGGGACTTACCCGGACATGGGCTGCTCCTGGGAGTCTTTCGCGAATGCCGACATGCTGGAGATTGAAACTCTGGGCCCTCTCGCCGAGGTGGCGCCGGGCGATTGGCTGGAACACACGGAACGCTGGTCGCTCCATCGCGACATAACGGTGCCCGAGTGGACGGATGCCGGTCTCGACCGCGCACTATCCGCTACGCTTGTATAAGTGGATCTCGAAAAAACTCTTTTGCGGAAAGTCGGCGAAGCAATTCAGCGCTTCAACATGATTCGCGAAGGGGACCGCGTGGCCGTGGCCGTATCGGGCGGCAAGGATTCCGTCACGCTGCTCGAAGCTCTGCTGCTGCTTCAAAAGCGCGCTCCCATCGACTTCAGCGTCTGCGCTTTCACCGTCGAGCAGGGCAAATTCCTCAAGCCGGTGGGACCCGTCGGCGAATACATCAAAAGCCTCGGCATTCAGTGGACGTATCACACCGACAACCCATCGCTGCGCCTTTTGGAAGAACAGCCCGACCACGGCTGCGACCTGTGCAGCCGCTTCCGCCGCCGCGCCGTCTATCAGATCGCGCGGGGCCTTGGCTCCAACGTGATCGCCTTCGGCCACACCGCCGACGATTTCTGCGAATCCCTCTTCCGTAACATCATGTTCACCGGCCGCCTCAGCGCGCTGCCTGCCGTCACGCATTCGAAACAGGGCGATTACCGCCTGATCCGACCGCTGGTTTATGTGAACGAGGACATCACCCGGCGCTATGTCGAGATGAAAGGCGTTCCCGTGGTCCCCTGCGGCTGTTCACTGCGCACCGGGACTGTCCGCCGCAGCATTCGCGAAACGCTGGCCGACTGGGGGCGCGAGCATCCGCATCTCAGCGAAAATATCCTCTCCGCCATGGGCAACATCAATCATGGACGGCTGCTGGACACGCGTTATCTGGACCCGGATGGTGAGCTCGAAAACGCCCCCTCGTCGGAACTGCTGCCGATTCTCCAGGCATGAGTGAGGCGCGCGACGCCGGCGTCATCGCCGAAAACCGGCGTCAGGTCGCACGGCTCGAAAAACTCGGCTGGTATCACAGCATCGAGCTGCCGGATGGCGGCGTCATCGAGGGTCACCAAAGCCTGGACCAGCTTCGCAGGCGCGTGCGCCAGTTCCCCATCCCCGAAAATCTTCGCGGCAAACGCGTTCTCGACATCGGCGCATGGGATGGCTGGTTCAGTTTTGAAATGGAACGCCGCGGAGCCCAGGTGCTGGCGGTCGATTCCACCCGCAACACCCGCCTGCTCGAAGCCCGCCAGCTGCTGGGCTCGAAGATCGATTACCACATTGCCGACATCTGCCGCCTGACGGCGAGCGACGTCGGAACCTTCGACATCGTGTTGTTCCTCGGCGTCCTCTATCACCTGAAGCACCCGCTGCTGGCTCTCGAAAACGTCTGCGGAATGACCCGCGAAATGGCCTGCATCGAATCGTTCGTGACCGATGCCGACCCTGCCGTCCCACCCGCGATGGAGTTCTACGAAACGATGGAGCTTCGCGGCCAGCTCGATAACTGGGTGGGTCCGAATGCGGCGTGTCTGCTGGCCTTCGCGCGTACCGCCGGTTTCGTCCGGGTGCGGCTCGAAAGCGTTCTTGGCGAACGCGCTCACGTGACTGGATTTCGCCATTGGGAGGAAGCCTCCGGCAGTGGCCCCGCGCCGGCCATCCTCTGCATCGAGAACAGCGCCACCCACGATCATGCGTTCTCCTCGGCGGCAGACGACTATGTGACGTTCTATTTCCGCTCCGAAACCGGCGATCTCACTTGCGACAACGTGTATCCGCGTATAGGTTCGTTTGCGTCGCGTCCTATCCACGTCACAGGCACAGGGTCCGGCTGGCAGGCGACCTGCAAGCTGCCTCCGGGAATCGGGGCCGGCTGGCACAATGCCTCGTTGAGCGTCTCAGGCAGCGGCATGAGCGCCCCGGTTCGCATGGCAGTGGATGTTGCCGCGCCGCCGGCAACGCCGGTCCATCCAAACGTCCGCATTACGCGGGTAACCGATGGCATCACATTTGAAGACAATCGCGTCCGCGTGGGCGAGGGCAGCGCCATTTCAGTCTGGGCAAACAATCTGGGCGGGAGTCACGTCTCGATTCGGCTGAACGGAACGGATCTGCCAGCCATCTGGACGGCGCCGGCCGGAAATCACGAACCCCGCCAGATCAATGCGCTGCTGCCCGCCGGCCTGACGCCTGGGCCCGCGGTGGTCGCGCTCTTTTACGAAGATATGGAAACACCCCCCGTTCCCGTGGAGTTATGGCAGTCCTCTTAACCAGCGATTCGCTGGCAAAATCATTCGGTTCCCGCACCGTATTCAGCGGCATCTCACTCAGCCTGCACGATGACGATCGCCTGGGCATCATCGGGCCCAACGGCGCAGGCAAATCGACGTTTCTGCAGATCCTCGGCGGTCTCATGAATCCCGATGAAGGCATCGTCTCGACCCGCAAAGGCGTGCGCCTTGCGATGGTCGTCCAGGACCCCGTGTTCGACGGCGCCCAGAGCATACGCGACATCATCACGGCGGCTGCGCCTGAGAGCGTTCACGACAGCGCCGAGCGCGAGACCGAGGTTTCGAAGATCGTCAGCCGCGTGGGGTTTGCGGACGCTTCCGCCCTCGCCGGCTCGCTTTCAGGCGGCTGGCGTAAACGGCTCGCGATCGCGCAGGCCATGGCATCGCGCCCCGACGTGCTGCTGCTTGACGAGCCCACCAACCATCTCGACGTCGAGGGCATTCTCTGGCTGGAAAAGCTGATCAAGTCTTCGGCCTTCGCCTCGGTCTTTGTAACGCACGATCGTTACTTCCTCGAGAACACCTCCACCCGTGTCGCCGAGATCAACCGCGCTTATCCCCAGGGTCTGTTCGGCACCACCGGGAACTACAGTAAGTTCCTCGAAAAGCGCGCCGAGTTTCTGCGGTCGCAGCAGCGCGAGCAGGACGCACTTTCAAACCTTGTCGAGCGCGAAATCGAGTGGCTGCGGCGCGGAGCTAAAGCCCGCACCTCAAAATCGAAGGCCCGTATTCAGGACGCCTTCGATTTGCAGGATAAGCTCGCCACAGTCACGGAGCGCAATCAGAAAGGCACCGCGATCGTCGATTTCACCGCCACCGGCCGAATGACGAAGCGCCTGGTGCATTGCGAAAAAATCCGCAAGAGCATGGGCGGCGGCGTTCTTTTCGAGAACCTCAGCTTTACGCTTGGCCCGGGCAATCGCATGGGCGTTCTGGGTTCGAACGGCAGCGGCAAGACCACTCTGTTGCGCATTCTCGCCGACGAGCTCGAGCCCGATGCCGGCGAAGTACGCCGCGCCGAGGGCCTGCGCATCGCCTACTTCGATCAGAACCGCGATCGCCTCGATCCTGAAACGCCCCTGCGGCGCGCGCTCGCCCCCGAGGGTGACACCATCATTTTTCGCGACCGTCCGCAGCACGTGGCCGGCTGGGCCGCCCGCTTTCTTTTTCGGCAGGAGCAGCTCGATCTGCCCATCGGGCGGCTTTCGGGCGGTGAGCGCGCCCGCGTTCATATCGCGCGCCTGATGCTGCTGCCAGCCGACATCCTGCTGCTCGACGAGCCCACCAACGACCTCGACATCCCCACGCTCGAAGTCCTCGAAAGTAATCTGGCCGATTTCCCCGGCGCTATCGTTCTGGTCACTCACGATCGTTTCCTGCTCGACCGGCTCTCCACCATTTTGCTCGCGATGAATGGCGAAGGCAGCGTGGAGTTTTTCGCCGAACTCGCCCAATGGGAACAGGCCTCCCAGGCGCGCAGAAGCCCCCCGAAATCGTCCGCCCCCGCGTCAGCCTCGGCGCCGAAGGCAAGGAAAAAGCTCACTTACATGGAGGCGCGCGAATGGGAAACGATTGAGGATCTGGTCGCCCGCGCCGAAGAAGAGCTCGATCGCCGCCGCACCACTCTTGAGCTTCCCGAAGTTGTCGTCGACCACCAGCGCCTCACCGCCGCGCTCGCCGAACTCGACAGGGCGCAGGCGGAAGTCGACCGGCTGTACGCCCGTTGGGCGGAACTCGAAGCCAAACAAGCTTAGTGCGAGACAGGCTTAATGCCAGACAGGCTTAATGAAAGATACAGCCGCGCCACGATCCGCATCGTTGACACTGCGTAATCGGCAGTTTTTTCAACAGGCGGTAATCGCGGAAATCGGGCGTGAGTGGTGTACGGCATCTCCAACAACTGCGGGTTAACAGAACCCGCCAGAAAGCCCACAAAAAAAAGCCCGCGCCCAAAGCCACAAGGACGGGCCATGCCGCATGAATGTAATCGCTCAGTCATTCGAATTGTACCGAACGCGGGCGTTCAGGCAACCTTCAGGCGATTTCGGTACGATTACAGCGGATGCAGATCCTGGTCGTCGAAGACGAACGCCGCATGGCCGAATTGCTCCGTCGCGGACTCACCGAAGAGGGTCACCAGGTCATCGTCTCGCGCGATGGGGCCGAAGGCTTTGACATCGCCCGCTCCTCCGCCTTCGACGTCATCGTACTCGACGTCATGCTGCCCGGCATGGATGGCGTGACCATCACCCGGCGTCTGCGCGACGCCCGCAATCAGACCCCGGTTCTGATGCTCACTGCGCGCGATGCGGCTTCAGACGTTGTGCTCGGCCTCGACTGCGGCGCGGACGATTACCTGACCAAGCCCTTCGCCTTTGATGTGTTTCTGGCCCGGCTGCGCGCTGTGAGCCGCCGCGGCGCCATCCCCCGCGGTGTGTGCC
>JBDUBZ010000220.1:0-6917 GCA_040003745.1 Terriglobia bacterium | reverse complement strand
GCGAACCATCCGCCCATTCGGAATGCCGGCCAGCGCGGCGGCGGGAATGACACGCAGCTTATCCATTTCGGCGCGGCGGTGCGCCATCGGGTGCTTGCCGATTGTCATGCCCATACCGTTGCTGTCTGACACCAGCCGCTCCTCGAGACTCATCTGCCGGAGAGGCGCGTCGGGAGCTGTCTCTGGAACTGTGCTCAGGAGTTCGCCCGCGGGCCGCGCCGCCCAGGAGACCTGCCACAGCGCATCCCGGCGATGTTTGGCGCCGATGGAATTAAACGCGCCAATGGCCGCCAGCTTTTCCATTTCTTCCTTATGTAACTGCGGAACGCGCCGGGCCAGATCGTCGATATCCGCAAAAGGCTGCCTCGCGACCATCGCCTTTGCCGATGAGCCGCGCAGCCCGCGTGCATAGTTAAACCCAAGGCGAAGGTGGAAATCTTCGAGCGTGCAGATTTCCCCGGACCGGTTGATATCGATCGGCAGCACACGCAGGCCGTGGCGCTGCGCATCCTTGATCAGAGTAGACGGGCGATAGAAACCCATCGGCTGATTGTTGAGCAGCGCGCACGTAAAGGCCCCCAGATAGTAAGTGCGCAGCCAGGCGCTGGCATAGGCCAGCAGAGCGAAGCTCGCGGCATGCGATTCCGGAAAGCCGAACATGGCGAAAGATGTAATGGCCTTCGTGATCCTGTCCTGCGCTTCGCCCGTGATGCCGTTCCTCGTCATGCCCGCGCGCAGCTTGCCTTCGATATCCCGCATGCGCTTTTCAGAACGCTTGAAGCCAAAAGCGCGGCGCAGCTCTTCAGCTTCTCCGCCCGTGAAGCCGGCGGCGGCCATCGCCATCCGCAGCAACTGCTCTTGAAATAGAGGCACGCCGAGGGTGCGCTTCAAAATCTTATCGAGCGAGGGATGCAGCGGCTCGGCCTTCTCTCTGCCCTGCCGGCGGGCCAGATAGGGATGCACCATCTTCCCCTCGATAGGCCCGGGACGAATGATAGCCACCTGCACCACAAGATCGTAAAATTCCTTCGGCATCATGCGGGGCAGGGAAGCCTGCTGAGCGCGGCTCTCCACCTGAAAAAGTCCGATGGTATCCGCGCGCTGCAGAGCCGCATAAACCTTCGGGTCGTCCGGCGGAAGATTGCCCAGATCGATCTTTACTCCGTGATGACGCTCGATCAGGTCGATCGATTCTTCAAGCGCAGCCATCATGCCCAGCCCCAGCAGATCGACTTTGACAATGCCCAGATCGGCGCAGTCTTCTTTGTCCCACTGGACCACCACGCGATCCGGCATGGTGGCGGGTTCGAGCGGCACTACGGAATCGAGCTGCCCCTGGCAAATCACCATGCCTCCGGAATGCTGGCTCAGGTGGCGCGGCAGATCCTGAAGCCCCGTGACCAGATCCAGAAACTTCCGCACACGCCTGTCGGAAACGTCGAGACCGGCTTCCCGGAATTGCTTCGTGGGGGTTTCCGAGCCGTCCGTCCAGCCCCACATCGGGACGAGTTTCGACAGCGTGGCCAGCGTGCCCACGTCATATCCCAGCACCTTCCCGGCTTCGCGCGCGGCGGACCTGCCACGATACGTGATTACGTTCGCCGTCATCGCGGCCCCCAGTTTGCCGTACCGCTGGTAAACGTATTGGATGGCCTTTTCGCGCTGCTCGCCGGAGGGAAGATCGAGATCGATGTCCGGCCATTCGCCGCGATTTTCCGACAGGAAGCGTTCGAACAGCAGCTCCATTCTGACGGAATCGACCGCGGTAATGCCCAGGGCATAACAGACGGCGCTGTTGGCGGCGGAACCGCGTCCCTGGATCAGAATGCCCTGTTTTTTGCAGTATTCGACGATATCCCAGACGATGAGGAAGTATCCTTCGAACCCCAGCTTCTCAATAACGGCCAGTTCTTTCGCGAGCTGAGGCCGCGCCGTTTCGTACCGGTCCCCGAACCGGTTCCGGGCGTATTCCTCCGTCAGCTTTCTTAAGAAACTGGCTTCGGTCTGGCCATCCGGCACCGGATAGTGGGGGAATTTATAGCCCAGATCCGCCAGAGTGAATTGCAGCCGCGAAGCCACATGGGAAGTATTGGCAATGGCGTCCGGCACATCGGAAAACAACTCGAGCATCTCCCTGGTGGTCTTGGGGTGCTGTTCGGAATTGCGCTCAAGGAGTTTTCCGGCGGCCGCGAGCGTGGTGTGGTGCCGCAGGCAGGTAAACAGGTCGAGTAATTCGCGATGAGCGGGATTCGCGTAACAAACGCCATTGGTTGCCAGCAAAGGTAAGTTCAGACTGCGGCCCAGTTCTATCACCGCCTGGTTCCGCACTTCTTCATCGCGATGAAAATGCCGCTGCAGCTCCAGATAGACGTTTCCCGGGCCGAAAATTCGTTGCAGCCGCTCCACCGTGGCCTGGCCTTCCTTCCTCTGGAGGCCGCGAGCCAGCGGCCCGTCTTCGGCGCCCGTGAGACAGATCAGGCCTTCCGAAAATTCGGCCAGTTCTTCCGGAGTAGCGGCGGGCTCCTGGCCCGGCTTTGGATGTTTGGGCACCCGCAGCTTCATGCGCGAAATCATCCGGCAGAGATTCTGATATCCAGTCCGGCTGGCGATCAGCAGCGGATAGCGGGAGCCATCGGTGCAGGTAACCTCGGCGCCCAGATGCGGCGCAAGGCCGGCTTTGGTCATGGCCTGATGAAACCGCGGGGCGCCGTATACCCCATCCACATCGAGCAACGCCATGCCGGGCTGCCCCAGTTGAGCGCAGCGGACCGCATAATCTTCCGGCACGCTGCCTCCCCTCAGGAAGCTGAATGCGGAACGGGCATGCAACTCAACATATACAGGAGGCATGACTCCCCCAGTATAGGCGAACAAATGGCGAATAAAATAGAGAGCAGCGTTTCTCGGGTGGGATCAACACTTGCGAAAAGTGCAAAGTCGAGCGCAAGCACCACCGCGTTAAAGGTCGCCCCGCGTACGCCTGCGATCATGGCGGCGATTGAGCAGGTTCGTGGACTTCGGCCGCCTGAGGGCCTGCCGGAACCGACCTCCACTTCTCCGCAAAAATGCCCGGTAGGCTCGTGTTAGAAGAGAGTTCGTATGCCCGAGATCCATTGCCCATTGGAGCAGGAGTAAAGATGTTGAAAGATATCGTTTCCGCAAATCCGCTCGGCGGCTAAGGTTTGCACTTGTGTCTTGAGGATGGTGTTCAGGGTGTGGTCGATCTCGGAACCGTCATCAGTTTCCGCGGAATCTTCGCCGCACTTCAGGGCCCGGCCTATTTTGAACAGGTGCCCGCGATCCTGAATTGGGGCTCGGTTTCTGGCCAAACGGTGCGGACCTGGATCCTGACGTTCTCCATGGGCGCTTCGTTCCGGACACCTCCTCAAGTACGCTGGAGCAGATCGCTTAGGGCTTTCCGCGGCTGCTCCTGGGCTCTTTTTTCAATCGTTTCGTGCCAGCTTCACATGCGTCGTGATAGAGCCGGACTGCCCGTGTGACCAGGTCCGTGTCGCCGACACTGCCCGCGATTGCCTGCCATACGGCGGCGTCCAGTATTTCAACGAAATGCTCCTCAACCGACCCGTGATATCCGCTGGGCAGGAGGTGAGAAAACTTGGAAAACCGCTGATCCGCCAGCACTGCATGGCGGATCTCGCTGCGTGCCGTTTCCAAATCCGCGCATAGTCCGAACGACCACTTGGGGCCCGCCTTGCCGGGTTTGGGCTTTACGCCATCCCGGTGCGCGGGATTGTGAGCTATCGAATATTCTCCGCCAATCGCTCTCACATCGTTCCACTGGAAGCGCATGGGATCCGGCATGCGCGCAGTCAGCCAGTTTTTATCCGTTTCAAAAGGATCGAATTTTAACTCCGCCAGCGCACGCGGCAAAGCGCTCTCGCCTCGCAACGTCCGCACCGGACCGAATTCGGGGGTCTGCTCCGATCTTGTTTCCTTCAACTTCTTCCTGACCCGTTCCAGCCTTTGCGCTGGGCCTTGATTCCGCGCGGGACGAAACTTCGCGGCGCTCCACCAGTTGAGCGACCGTCGATATGCAGTCGGACCCACCAGCGCGGCTACCAAATCCTTGTGCTTCCAGTGGCGCGTGCAGGCTGTGCTTTCGAGCTTCACTTCCATGCCCGTCCAAAGCAGGACCTCGCTCTCTTCGAGTCCGCCAAGGTCAATTTCCCGATGTTTCAGCAGCCAGACGTGAATGCCGATTTCCGCCTCTCTACCTCCCTCGCGATAACCCCAGACGCCGTTCTTTTTCTCCACCACCGTCGCCGTTGCCTCTTGCGTCGCGTCGGCGAAACCGACATTGACCGCCATTCCCCGCTCAGGCGCCGGAGGCGGATGTCTCAGATCCCAGTCGGAAATCATTCCCATGCGGATTTACCCACCAAATCTTTACCCACCAATCTGCGGGCTTCTGTGCCGCGCATAAAAAAGTCTCGTCTATTTACGCTTTTTTTTCAATAAGCTGCGATGTTTTTGAAGGCACCCGTGCGCTCTGGAAGTGGGTAAAGCGCGGGGTGTATGAACACCTTAAACCAACTGGAAGGCCCTGAGGTCCTCCAGCACAGCACCTCAAAAAAGAACAACCCAGACGACGCCCTGATTTTCGGGCTTGACGCTCTGCGACGCCGCGACGAACTGGAGGCCCTTGTTACGAGGCGCCTTCCGGCCCGACTGCAAAACCTGGCGAGCGCCGCCCTCACCGGCATCACCGGCCTTGCCCCCACATCGCGAGCCGGGCTGCCAGTGTGGAAAGGCAGCGAATTCCGCTCGCTTGTCTACGCGCTTTCCACGATGACCGGAGGTGCCGCCATGATTCTGATGGGAAGCCCCGAATGGAAAGCGGCCGGCGCCTTTGCACTGGTCTCTGCCATGCGATGCTTCACATCAGGCGTGGGTCATCACCTGACGCACTCAACCAAAGGGCTTCCGTGGCCTGGCCGCTGGACACGAGCCGGTTATAACGTGCTGGGCGCGTTGCTGCTGTTGCCGACCTTTGAAGACTATCGGTCAGACCACGGGCGGCACCACGCGAAGGTGGCCGGTCCTGACGATCCGGATCAACAGATGATCGAATATCTGGAGGCACGGCTTACGGGAGTTCTGCCATTTCTCACGACCGTAACCAATCCCGCGTTCCACGCGCGGTTTCTCGGCGCGCGGCTGCGGGCTGCGTTCCTGCGCGGTCCGGTGTGGCGCCGGGTACTCGCCACGGTGGGAATTCTGACGGCTCTGACGCTTCCGGCGGCTGCCCTGGCGACGTGGCTGATGGCCCTGGTTCCGTCCTATCAGACGGCGTCGCTGGTGTCCTGGCTGTCGCTGCACCTGTGGGGCCGGCGGCCGGAATCCGGTAAGCCATTCGATGTAGCCACCGAAGTGACCTACGGCCGGCTGCTGCTTCCCGCGGCCACGGCTCTGGGTCTGCTGAAGCTGATTCCATACGTCCTGGTCCGGGCCATCTGGCTCCAGAGCGATTTGAACCAGCACGACCTTCACCATATTGGAAAGGGTCCGTGGACAGAGGCTGCCTATATCCGGGCCCGGCTCATCCTGGAAGGTGTCGAGATTCGCCAGACGAACGGTGCCCGGTCGATGTTCCGGCGGGCCTTTGACGTTGCGGCGAATCAAGGGAAGCGCCCTCCTTCGCCTGGCGGAAAGCAGTTTCTGGGTATGTAATTCATTCCGGGGGCGCACACCTGTTTCGAGAGTGTGCGCCCGGAATGCTATGCCCGACGCCTGCCCCGCGTCAGTTTGATAGCGAAGGTCAAAGAGCCTCGCCGTTATGCATTGTTCGTCGTCGTTTATTGGTTCGATCCGCCTAAGATCAAGGCTTGATCGTGGAGCCGGAATTCGCGCTGCGGTGGCGGAAGGATCTGATCCGTGTGGTGAACGACGCCCGCGAAAGTCTGTTGTATCTGGAAGGCGGTGCAATGAAGTAAATCCTTGCACAGAGCAGGCGGGGCTGGCACACTTTGAAGGTGCCAGCCCCGCCTCCGTATATCGCGAAAATCTCGCATGGAAACAAACATCTGGGAACCGGCGTGCTGGTATCTCCCACGCTCATTCTGACCTGCGAACACGTTGTCCGGCAGATCGGATACGGACAGCACCTGAAGATCCGGATCGACCAGCGCGACCTTACCGGCAAAGTCAAGACTGGAACGAAAGACACGAAAAGAGACCTGGCGATGATTGAGATCGACGCTCTCGATCTTGCGCCTCCGCCATGGTCGAATGAGGTTCGGGCCGGAGACCAGTGCAGCGCCCTTGGCTGGCCCGAAGACGAATATGAAGCGGTTCGGGCCACTGTGGAGGGCGAGCACAAGAGGCAGGTGAATTTCAAGCCGAACGTGCTGGGCGGATCGAGCGGCGGCGCTCTGCTCAGATTGATCGGCCATCACGATCATTGTGTCGGACTGTTGAGCCTGGGTGGCGAAGGAGCCCTGATCTCACGCGCCATCGGGACGGCGATTGTGGAGGAATTCCTGAGGGAGCACGGCGTGACCCTTCCCACCACGCCCCTTCCCCCGCCTCGCTGCGCCAGCCCGAATACCGACAAATATTTCGAAGACCTTCGACGCGAAACCGGCGAAATCGACCTCGACTCTCTCAAAGTACCTCGCGAAGGACGAAATGCACCACGCATTGACGTCCTCTATATTCCCTTGAAGACAAGCCATGCTCCGGGAGGCGAAACCGAACCAGGTTCGGCCACCCTCGAAAGCGCGCTCGGGAACCCCCGTCTGCTGATCGAAGGCGACGCCGGCAGTGGCAAAACGACCTTCCTTCGCCGCATTGCCTGGGCGCTCTGCCGCGGCCGCGACGACGAGGAAACGCGGCTTCGGTTGCCGATCCGGGGATTCCCCATGTATATCCGGGTCAGCAAACTGGACCGCCATATC
>JBDUBZ010000219.1:0-6939 GCA_040003745.1 Terriglobia bacterium | reverse complement strand
CGGACATCGCTAAAGCATACTACAGCGCACGCCTCGGGTTGCGGCCACGGGGCCTGCGGGGACGGGAAGAATGGCGGCTACAGCGCTCAGGCCGAAGCGCAGTTGCAGGAATTTTTTGCGGGCACGCGCCAGACCTTCGACCTTACGCTGAACCCCGCGGGCAGCGAATTTCAAAAACTGGTCTGGGCGGAATTGATGAAAATCCCCTTTGGACAAACCATCAGCTATGCGGAGTTAGCGGCGCGCGCAGGGCGTCCGGGAGCGGCGCGGGCGGTGGGCCGGGCCAACGCCACGAATCCGATCGCGTTGATCGTCCCGTGTCATCGCGTGATCGGATCGAATGGAAAACTGACTGGCTATGCCTATGGAACGGAACTGAAAGAGAAATTGCTCGACTGGGAAAAGCGCACGGCGTCCTGACTTATTCGTACTTGCGCAGTTTGTCCAGCAGAAAGAACAGAGCCACGCCCAAAACTGCGTGAACACAGGCCAGAACCAATTCGCTCTGGATGTCGAACATCACCGGCTGATCGAGCAATGCTCGCTGTAAAACCCAGTAGAGAAACTGGTGGAAAAGGTAAAAAACAAAGCAAAGAATCAGGCGCACCAGGGAATGTTCGACATCGAATTGCATCCCGATCGACGCCGAGAGATATCCCACCAGCGTCTTCGCAATACCGTACATTCCAATTTTCTGAGAGAGCAGGGAATCCTGCAGGAGCCCCAGAACCATGCCGATGGTCAGGCCCCGCATCTGGGACCGCCGCATGAGTGAGAAGTAGATCGTAACCAGCAGGGGCAGGTCGATCCGGCGGATGAATCGGAGGGTCTCGAAAAGTGGTAAATAAATCTGAATCAGAAGGGCCAGCAGGGGCGTGACGAAGAATACCCACAGCGGATACTTCGTGCGGCGAGCCTGCCGGGCGTCGTTCACCAACAGCCGTTCAGATGAGTAATCCATCAGGGCACGGGTGTTGAGGATGGCGGAGCCGCCGGCGTTGCGCTTAGCGGGGGTTTCTGGGCGGCCGGCCGTTGCACGGGTGACCCGGCGGGAGGGCTGGTCGCTGTTCCAGACGGCCTTGTGACCGGCTGTGATCCCGCCACCGGAGGCCTCGGGCCGATGGGCGCACCACCGGCTGGCGTCACGCCGGGGCTCGTCGCCATACCTTTCGCAGGAGGCTTCGAAACCGCGGGCGCGTTGCCAGTTGCGGCCGCCGGTGCGTTCACGCCTGGAACTTTCAAATTGAAATTCGGCGGCAGGGTCCCGGGAAGCCCCTCTCCAAAAGTATGCTTCTGGGCGTCGCCGATTTTCTTGTACTCGTCCATCATTTTGTCGGCCTGAGTGCCCTTCTGGCCAGCCTGACTAATGCCGGTCTGGGCAGAGGCCTCGCTATCCGGCTTCACGTCCGGCGCCAGAAAGACCGGTGAATCGGCCGGAGGCGTCTCGGGAATTTCCTGATGCACCGGGTTCACAATGACCAGCACTTCTTCCGGCGCAGTTTCAACTCCCGAGGGCTGCAGAAAGATGTCCTGGAAATTGGAACCTTCTTTGACGCTGATCACTTTGCCGACAGGCAGGCCCTTCGGGAAGATGCGATCCTCGCCTGAGGTGAAGAACAACTCGCCCACTTCCACCTTTTGCCCTGTCGGAACGTAATCGACCCGGGTGGAACCGTTTCCCAGGCCCTTCAATACGCCGTGAATGTGATTTTTCTGAGACTCTACTCCGGCGGCGAAACCCGGATCCGACACGGAAAGCACCTGACTGGCGAAGGGGTAGACTGCCACCACGCGCCCCACAATGCCGTCGGGCGTAACGACCGCCATCCCTTTGCGCACGCCCGAGGAAGTGCCGCGATCGATCAAAACGGATTTTCCGCCCACCCCGGTAGTGGTGCCGATCACACGCGCGCCTATCATCTTCGATGGCGTGTGGACCTGAAAGCCGGCCAGCGTCTCGGCGCGCTGAGCGGAGGTTAGTTCGTTCTTCAGGAATTGGTTTTCGAGGCGAAGACGATCGACTTCGCCTCGCAGCATGCGGCTCTGTTCGCGGGCGTTTTTCAACGCGAAATAGGTGCTGAAGAAGCCGGTGGTGCCGTTGCGAACGCTCTCGATCGCCCCTGCAACCGGGGTGACCGCCGTGACCGCCCAGACACGAACCAGGGGCACGTCATTGTCGCTTTTGACCTGCCAGGCGAGCAGCACGATCTGGGCCAGAACTGCCACCAGCAGCACGGTGATATTCCGGTACCGGTAAAAGATCGATTCCATGTGCGTTGCCCCGGAGGGCTGTTTCTAATCTATCGAGATTTTGCGCAAAAGTTTGAAGTCGCTCAGCATTTTTCCGGTGCCGAGGACGACGGAGTTCAACGGCTCATCGGCGATCGAGACCGGAAGGCCCGTTTCTTCGCGGATGCGCTTGTCGAGATTCTTGATCAAAGCGCCGCCGCCAGTCAGGACGATTCCGCGGTCGCTGATATCCGCGCTGAGCTCGGGCGGGGTACGTTCGAGTGCAACCCGGATGGCATTGATTATGGTGGCGATGCACTCGGATAAGGCCTCGCGAATTTCCGCATCGCCGATCGTGATCGTTTTCGGAACGCCCTCAATCAGATTGCGCCCCTTGATTTCCATGGTCAGGGGCTTATCGAGCTCGTAAGCCGACCCGATTTCCATTTTGATGGCTTCCGCGGTACGCTCGCCGATGAGCAGATTGTATTTGCGCTTCAGGTATTGCATCACGGCGTCGTCCATCTCGTTCCCGGCTATGCGGACGGACCGCGAATAGACAATGCCCGAGAGCGAAATGACGGCCACGTCGGTGGTGCCGCCGCCGATATCGACCACCATATTGCCCGAAGGCTCGGTGATGGGCAGGCCGGCGCCGATCGCGGCCACCATGGCCTGTTCCACCAGATGGACTTCGCTCGCCTTGGCGCGATAGGCCGAATCCATCACGGCGCGCTTTTCCACCTGCGTAATCTCGCTGGGCACGCCGATCACGATGCGCGGATGCACCAGCATTTTGCGGTTGTGCGCCTTCTGAATGAAATAATTCAGCATCTTTTCGGTGACTTTGAAGTCAGCGATGACGCCGTCTTTCATGGGGCGGATGGCCACGATATTACCCGGCGTGCGGCCGAGCATTTCTTTCGCTTCTTTACCGACCGCTTCGACTTCGCCGGTGTTTTTGTTGAGGGCGACGATCGAGGGCTCATTGACCACGATGCCTTTGCCCTTGGCGAAGACGAGCGTGTTGGCCGTACCCAGATCGATAGCCAGATCCGACGAGAAGAGGCTGAATAATGACCTTAGATTCATTTAGTAATTTGAAGGCAGGGCGGATGCCTGCGAGGATTAAACACCGATTCTAACATGCGCCATATCAGGCGGTTTGGCGTTTTGGCGCTTGGTATCGCCTGCACGATTCGCGCTGGCGAACCGTCAAGAACCTCAGTTTCTTAATCGCCCTCACCTGCGGCATGCCTTTTAGCGCTTTCGCCGCTTTTGCCGCCGTCATGGATGGCGTGGCGGTGGAGGATGAAACCGGCTATCCGCTCGCAGGTCAGCCTCATTCCCCTGCCGGGTATTCCTTTCGAACTGACGGCGGAGACCCGGAGTCATCTTCCGGTACGTATGCGGCGCATGGGGGCCATTTCTGGCGTTCTCATGGACCACAACAATGTCGGCGTCCCCGAATGGGGTAGTGCGCTAAATCTGTGTTGCTCGGATGATGGGATACTTAGCCCGTGGCGCTTTTCGCGCAGGCTTTTGCGTAAAGATTCTGGTACTTTTCCCCCGTGATCCCCGACTTGATTAGGCAGTTGTTAAAAACTGCGAAGGGAACCGTCCTGATTCGTTTCGGGATCGGTACTGGATCGTAGCCACCTTTGTCCATGAGCCAGTTGTATGGATCTTCATTGGTTGCGGTCCACCCGTCAAGTTCCAAGATTTCTCGGAGAAGAGTAGGGGATATCTGTGCGACGGGAGGCAAAAATCGTTTTTATCCTTTACTGTTTAATTGGCGTAGGAGTGATGACGGGAGTTTTGCGCCGCCAAAAGGTACAGCGGGATTTCCAGTGGAACCGCATGAATATTGTCGCCTACAACGCGCAATGGAGTGATGGACGGAGTCTCTTGCCGGACTCGCGTCACTCGGAGCCCAGCTCTATCCAGCACCTGGTCGATTTTCTTGTTTTCGATTGCTGACTGTATGTACAAGGTCACCGCGCTGCGCATGGCCTCCATCGCCTCCAGCTCGGTCATTCCGGCTGAAAAAATGTCGAATTCGTGGCAGTGGCTCACGAATGACTCGCTGTCAACGTCATGCGTAACCGAGCAGTAAACTTCAAATTTCATCGTTTAACTGTCATCGGGGCTTTTTTGTTGCTCATGAGTCTATTGTATGCGTGCAGGTAGCAAGCATGCAATAAAGTTTTTGACAAAGCATGTTTTAACAGTTACTATCCAAGCATGAAAGAAAAAAGCTTTCAGTCAAAAGGCGGGGATGCTAGGGCCGCCCGGCTCGATCCTGAAGAGCGAAGCGCTATTGCATCGCGGGCGGCGCTGGTCCGTTGGGGGACGGAGAACACCTTACTTCCGAAGGAAACCCATGTCGGGACCATCAAGATTGGACAGGAGCTAATCCAGTGCTCCGTTCTCGACAATGGGATGCGGGTTTTTTCGACTCGCGCTATCGCTCGCACCATGGGGTCCAAGGGAAAGGGCGGTCGGGTCAAGAAGGAGGCGGAAAGCGGTGCCCAGATGTTGCCTACTTTTTTGTCATCCGATTCGTTTAAGCACTTTATTCCCAATGATTTAATGGTGCCCTTGGTTTCCCCTGTTCAATACCGTCCGAAGCACGGCGGGAGAACGGCATTCGGCTATGAGGCGGCGATACTTCCGAAGATCTGCGGAGTGATTCTCGATGCCGATAAGGCCGGGGCTATCAAGTCCGACAAAATGGCACAGACCGCGAACGTTCTAATTAGAGCGTTCGCCCAAGTCGGCGTCGTTGCGCTGATCGACGAGGCGACCGGATACCAGGAAGAGCGCGCCAAAGACGAACTTGCCAGAATCCTGGAAGCATACGTTCAGGCTGAGTATCGCCCGTGGACCAGGATGTTTCCTGAAGAGTTTTTCAAGCAGATCTACCGCGTCCACAAATGGGAATACAAGCCCGGTACAGCCAAGCGGACTCCGCTCGTGGGGCACCTCATAAACAAATACGTATACGGCCAGCTACCCCCTGGCGTTCTTGAAGAACTCCGAAAGGTGAACCCGATCACGGAGGGCGGATACCGCAAACGAAAGCACTTCCAGCACTTGACGGCAGACACCGGAAATGAGCATTTAGACCGGCAGATTACGAGCGTCATAACCCTCATGCGGATATCCGATACCAAGGAAGAGTTGGAGCGTAATATCGCAAGGGCGTTCGGGAAGCCTGTGCCTCCGATTCAGGAGCGCCTCCCCCTCGTAATCGAAGGTACCGCTGAAGAAATCATCAACTGAATCCGAAAGATTGGGCGGAAAAGCTCCGGCTTGCCGCACAGAAACGCCAAATGCCCGACGCTGAGAACGTCGGGCATCCAGAAAGCGAGGTCCGATTATCGAACCGCCATAGCGTAGCTCAAAAATGAATCGCGCATCATCCCCGATCCGGCTTGCGACGGTCGGGGCTTCCACTGACGATTATACCGGCCCGGAGCAATCCGGGCCGTTTTGCGTTAGGATGAGCCGTTATGGGCGATTACCTTCACGATCAAAACGGGCTTATTGGTGAGCTCGAACAGAAGCGACGGGACTTGGAAAAGAGGGCTATCAATGACACGATCAATGGGCTTGACCGGAAGATGCGCAGTCGCATCGTGATGTTCATGCCGAGGGAGCCACGCAAGGTAAAATCCGCATACTATTTTGAGAAATGGAAAACGGCATACCTGGAACAACGACCACGGGCCGTCAAAATACTTGAACTCGCGCGGGAATTTAACGAGCCGCCGCCTGATCTCGCTGATTTTTGAGCAACACAGATTTAGCGCACTACCCCGAATGGCCGGTCCAGGTTCACACGAAGCGCAGACCGATCCGCCGCGTCGCCTCGGGTAATAACGATGACCGGGGATATCCCCGATTGGGCTTCTCGCAGCTGGATCGTAGTGTAGTGCGGGCCGCAGGCGGGGCAACGGAAGACGGAACCACTCTGGTTCCCGTCTATTTTCCTGATGGTGCCTCGCTCGATTCGGCTGCAGTAGTGCGGGTAAGGTTCGGCGAAACGACGCCCGATATTGATTTTCGGACGGGCCAGAGACAGACTTTTCAACCTGAGCGGCGGGGTGACGGGACGGGTGGGGACGCGTCTCGCGCTGATTACCGAGAGTGGCCGGGCTACCGTCGCAACGGTCTCTCAGTCTGGCAGAGGAACAACGTTTGAAATTTGGCGCTGCCCCCCGGCCCGGTGGAACTGCTGGCCGAAGGGTCGCAGTGCGCGGGCTACACAAAATTGACGGTGGATCGCGATATTGCTGCGTTGCGGCCGGATTGCGGAGCGCCTGCGAGGCCCTCATTTGAATGGAGCGCCGAACGCATTATCCGGTCCGGCTTCGGCGCGTGGATCACGGCACTTCGCCGGTAACGGGGATCACGGTTTCCACCCGGCCGGCCTCGGTTGCCGGGGTCGCCACCAGCGAGGGAAAACCACTGGCGGGCGTAGATGGCCGTTACCGCTTCGATGGTCTCGCTCCCGGCACATACCGGATTTTAAGCAGTTTCGATTTCGATCCGGACGACCCGCGCCCCATGAATGCCGCGGCGGTCATTGAGCTGAAGGAGGGGATAAAGTCTCACACCCTCTTGAATGAATACTGCCCTGACGCTGTTACTGTGAAAACGGATATGCGATTCGGATTGGTCTTCATGCTTGCCGTTGGAACGTGG
>JBDUBZ010000218.1:0-6950 GCA_040003745.1 Terriglobia bacterium | reverse complement strand
CTGCTCAAAGTCGTCGCATGGTACGACAATGAGTGGGGTTACTCCAACCGTGTCAACGACCTGGTTCTCTTCTTAAGCAAAAAGGGGCTTTAATTTCGATTACCGCGGGCACAGGGGTAAACTTTTGTAAATTGACCTGCGCCCGCCCATTTCCTGCTGGCGGGAACGTAGTATGATCGGGCCACATGAAGAATACTTTTTTGGCCCTAGCGGCCCTCCTCTCATTCAGTCTTATCGCAGCTGCCGCCTCAGTCGATGGTAAGTGGACGGCCGAAATTCCCGGCCGCGGTGGTCAGGCCCAGACCACCACCTTTACCTTCAAGTCGACCGGCGACAAAGTGGAAGGATCAGTCGCCAACGCGCGCGGCGATACTCCCATTGCGGAAGGAAAACTTGCTGGCGACACCCTGACGTTCGTTGTGGTCCGGAACCGCGGCGGTCAGGATATGAAGACCCCCTACACCGGAAAGGTCAGCGCTGACAGCATTGACTTCACAGTTGAAACGGGCCGTGGCGATCCGCAGAAATTCACCGCCAAGAAAGCGAATTAGGTTCTACCTGCCGGACATGCGGCGATCTCTCGCCGCATGTCCGCTTAATCCGTCGTTCTGAGACACTCCGCGATCTCTTTGCCGGATACGGCTCCTTCGCGGATCAACTGCCATTCCACGTCCGTAAGGTCGACGGTGCTGGCGCCTACGCCATGGCAAAGGCCGCCGTCCAGTACCAGATCCACCTGCCCATCCATCACCCCGAACACCTCAATCCCCGTCCGGCACGTCGGCATTCCTGAGATATTGGCGCTGGTAGCGATCAGAGGTTGATTCAGCCTCGCGATCAGTTCATCGGCCACTACGCATTTCGCCTGTCGCACCGCCAGACGTCCCGTGCTGCCTGTGGCACGCAGCGGCACGCTCGATGAAGCGGAAAGGATGATGCTGAGCGGCCCCGGCCAGAACCTGCGCGCCAGGATCCGGAACTGCAGGGAAATATCGCGCGCCAGTTCCTCCACCATGAGCGCATCGCGCACCAGCATGGGCAGGGCGCGTGTCACTTCGCGCCCCTTCGCCTTGTACACTCTCCGAACCGCAGCCAGACTGAAGGGGTCCGCCACCAGGGTGTACAGAGCGTCGGTGGGTATCGCCACCACGCGGCCTCTGCGGATCGCGGCGGCCGCCCGATCCAGTGCCTCCGCGGAGGGCGTGAGGGGATCAATCTCAATCAGATCGGTAGCCACGTCGCACAGCGTAGCACGCACGGCATGTTAGCATCGGCTTTTCATGCCAGACACAAAGATTACTATTGGAAACGATGGGTCCATCCGCATCGAGGGCGATTTCGAGATCTTCGATCCCCAGGGCCAGAAGTTCGGTCTTGCGGGCCGGAAAGTGATCGGTCTCTGCCGTTGCGGCCAGTCGCAGAACAAGCCTTTCTGCGACGGCTCCCACGCGCGCATAGGCTTTCATGACAAAGTTGTGGCCTTCGATCTGCCCGCACCCAAGCCGAAGGTCTAGCCTGCGGGTCCAGCGAATCCCCATCTGCACCCGCGTTTTTTATCCAGCCATCGACACCGAGCGGGATTTCAAACTGTTAGACCCTGGCCCGGCCGAAAGCTCGCCTGACAAGGGGCTGCCAAATGCGTACCGCGTCTGCAGGATTCACCGGGTTCTCCTCGCGAATCGCCGCGAATAGTTCCTCTCGCCCCTGCGCATCCAGCCGGCGAAAAACCGCATCGAAACCGGGAATGGGCGGTGGGTCCGGAACACCCGCGCGGCGCATAATCTCCCGCCCCGTGTTCAGGGCCTCCGTGAAGGCTTTGTAAGACGCGCGAGCCCTGGCGACCTCTGAGAATTCGTCCATGCCCGGATTATAACGGTAGTCGGCGGATCCGGAGGCTGATCCCGTCCTGTCAATGCCTCCTGCCGCACGGTAATATCGTCGGGGAACTTTCTATGGACAAAGAGACGCTTGTTCAACGCAACCCGCCTCCGCCCAGGGCCCGTCGAAAAGGCGACCATACGGTTCGGACGATGTCTTTGGACGAAGCCAAAAAGCTCATCCGCAAGGTATCCAAAGATCACGCAGCGTTGTTCCGCCGCCTGGCTGAATGAGCCCGGGCCAGGAGCCGCAATTTCTGACGCGCGTAATCGTCGACGTCGTTCGCAACTCCCGCGTCTCTAATCCGCGATCGTCATCGTGGGGCCGGTCTCGGTCGCCGCTTCCTGCGCATACTGCCGCACCAGCGCAGCCAGGTCATAAAACCCCTTCGCCCGGGGATCCTCCGGCCCAAACGTCGCCACCGGATGTCCCGTATCGCCCCCAATTCGCACCTGCGGATCGAGCGGCAGCGCACCCAGAAAATTCACCCGCATATCCGCCGCGGTCCGCCGCCCGCCGCCCGTGCTGAAGACATCGATCCGCTCGTCGCAATGCGGGCACATCAGATAGCTCATGTTCTCCACGATACCCAGCAGCGGCACCCGCACCTGCTGGAACATATGCACCGCCTTACGGGCATCCTCGAGCGAAACATCCGAAGGCGTGGTCACCACCACCGCACCCGTAACCGGCGCCGTCTGCATCAACGAAAGCTGCACATCCCCCGTGCCCGGAGGCAGATCGATCACCAGGTAATCCAGTTCCCCCCAGTCGACGCCGCGCAGGAACTGCTGAATGACGCTATGCAGCATGGGACCGCGCCACACCAGCGGCTTGTCGCCGGGATTCAGAAATCCCATCGACATCAGCTTCACGCCGAAGCGCTCGAGCGGCTGGATGCGCTCTCCGCTCGCTCCCGGTGTCTGGCTCGTCCCCATCATCAGCGGAACGTTCGGCCCGTAGACATCGGCGTCCATCAATCCGGTCTTGAAGCCCATTTTCGAAAGTGCGATCGCCAGGTTCACGGAGACGGTGGTCTTACCGACCCCGCCCTTCCCGCTGCCTACCGCGATCAAGTTCGAAACTCCCGCTATCGGAAGTTTCGGCTGCATCTGCTGTCCAGGACTCATCTCACTTCATCTTATGCCGCCCGCTTACATCTTCAGCGCCCACCGCAGGAACGCCAACCGGTCCGCCCACTCGTCGATCCGCTTCGAAGTCGGTTTGCCCGCGCCATGTCCCGCCCGCGTTTCCACCCGGATCAGGATCGGCGCCGGACCCTCCTGCGCCTGCTGCAGCGTCGCCGCATACTTCAAACTATGCCCCGGCATCACACGGTCGTCATGGTCCGACGTCGTGATCAGCACCGGCGGATAAGCCGTACCCTTGCGGATGTTATGGAGCGGCGAATACCGGCGGATCACCTTGAAATCTTCCGCATTGTCCGGGTTGCCGTACTCACCCGCCCATGTCAATCCAAAGCCGAACTTATGGAAGCGCAGCATATCCATCACGCCCACCGCCGGCATAGCCGCACCGAACAGCTCGGGCCTCTGATTCAGCACAGCACCGATCAGCAGACCGCCATTGCTTCCGCCAAAGATTGCAAGGCGCGGAGTCGATGTGTATTTGTTGGCGATCAGCCACTCCGCCGCCGCGATGAAATCGTCAAATACATTCTGCTTCTTCGCGCGCATGCCCGCCTCATGCCACGCCTCGCCGTATTCCGAACCGCCGCGAAGGTTCGCCACGGCATAAATGCCCCCCATCTGCATCCACTCCACTAACGACGGATCGAAATCCGGCGTCAGCGCGATATCGAATCCGCCATATGCATAAAGGAGCGTCGGGTTCCTGCCATCGAGCTTAATGCCCTTTTTGTAAGTCAGGAACATGGGCACGCGCGTCCCATCTTTGCTGTTATAGAAGACCTGCTTCGTCTCGAAATCGGCAGCCGTGAACGCCACCTTGCTCTGCCGGACAAGCGAACTTTTTCCGGTCGTCAGATCGAGCCGGTAAACACTGGGAGGAATGGCATAGCCGGTGAACCCATAAAACACCTCGCGGTCGTTCATGCGCGCGCCGGACCACGCGGCCGTCCCCAGCCCCGGCATCTGCACTTCGGAAATCCGCTCGCCCTTCAGCCCCACCAGGCGCGCCGCTGAATGCGCGTCCTTCATATACGAGAGCAAAAGTTTGCCATCCACGAGCTGGGCGCTCTCGAGCGTATCTTCGGTCTGCGGTACGATTTCTTTCCAGTTGGCCTTCTGCGGGCGCTTCAGATCGATGGCGATCACGCGGGACCTTGGTGCGCCATTCGTGGTCTGCACATAGATCGTGGAATCGATCACCCCCACCACGCCATAAGAGAAATCGGCCGTGGGAATCAGCTCCACCACCTTGCCGCCAGGCGCGCTCAGATCGATATAAAACAGCGCATTCTTCCCGAACACACCCGTAAAGATCGTGAAAAACAGATAGCGGCCGCCCTCGGGCACATCGGCCGAGATCAGCCAGTCCGGATGGTCGCGGCGCTCATAAACCAGCCTGTCGGCGGTTTGCGGCTCGCCAAGCTTATGAAAGTACACCTTCTGATTGAGTGCCGCCACTGTCAGGACCTGATCGGCAGGTGGTTCTGGGAATCGCGAGTAGTAGAAGCCCCGCTGGTCCGCAGCGCCATTCCAGGCCCACGCGATGTTCGTGCTCTTGCACCAGCGAATCACGTCGGGCCGATCTTTGCCTGTGGCGATATCGCGAACCCGCCATTCCTCCCAGTCCGAACCCGCCTGCGCAATTCCGTAAGCGAACCACTTACCATCCCAGCTCACCGATTCCCCATTGAGCGCCGCCGTGCCGTCCTTGCGGTAAGTGTTAGGGTCGAGTAACGCACGCGGGGTACCGTTCAGTGAATCCATCACGTAGTGAACGGACTGGTTCTGCAGTCCCGAGTTGTACGTATAAAAATAGTGTCCGCCGGCCTTATACAGGCTACGGAACTTCTCATAGTTCCAAAGTTTCGTCAGGTTGGCCTTGATGGCGTCGCGGTAGGGAAGCTTACCCAGCCACGAGAAGGTCAGCTCGTTTTCCTGTTCGATCCATTTCTGCGTGCGGGCATCTTCGGCATTTTCAAGCGTCCGATACGGGTCCGCGATCGGAACTCCGTGATAATTGTCCGTCTGGCCGACCTTAGGCGCGAGGGGGTATTTGAGTTTAGGCAAGGTTTGTGCGGATACTGTTACCAGGAGAAGCAGCGCCGTTGACGCCGCTGTTAACGCAGGCTTCACGTAACTCATCTTTTCACGATTCTCTTTTCACGATTGTATTGTAAAGAGCGTGGTTGACGTCTTCATTGTCGGCGGCGGCCCGGCCGGACTCGCCGCGGGCATCGCGGTAAAACGCGCCGGTTTTCATCGCGTTGTAGTGTCGGACAGCCAGCAGCCCCCCATCGACAAAGCCTGCGGCGAAGGTATGCTGCCCAGCGCCGTTTTCGCCGCCGCCGAACTCGGCATCGATCTGCCGTCCATCGCTTCGGTCACTATTCGAGGCGTGCGCTTTGTGGGCGACGGCGTTGCGGTCGAAGCACCCTTTCGGAATGGCCATGGCTGCGGGATTCGCCGCACCACCCTGCACGCCGCGCTCATCGCCCACGCCGAAGCCTGCGGGGTCGAGCTGCGCTGGGGCCAGACCGTCGGCGATATCGGCAGCGTCAACGCGCGCTGGATCGTCGGCGCGGATGGCGCCTCTTCCCGCGTCCGGCAATGGGCGAAGCTGGACTGCTATTCGCGGAATACCTGGCGCTTCGGTTTCCGCCGCCACTTCCGCATCGCGCCGTGGACCGATCACATCGAGGCCTACTGGGACGATGGTGTAGAGGTCTACGTCACGCCGGTTGCCGCCGATGAGGTTGGCGTCGCCGTGCTCTCGCGCGATTCCAAACTTCGCCTGGCCGATGCGCTCGCGCCGGTCACGCTTCTTCGCGGCGCACCAGTCGTGTCGAGGGAACGCGGCTCTATTACGGCCTCAAGGACGCTGCTGCGCGTCGTCAGCGGCAATGTGGCGTTGATCGGCGATGCATCGGGTTCAGTCGACGCCATCACAGCCGAAGGCTTGTCCCTGTCTTTCCAGCAGGCCATTGCCCTTGCAGACGCCATGACGCGCGGCAATCTCGCTTCCTATCAGCGCGCGCATGGCGGAATCGCGCGCAAACCTCGCCTCATGGGTGGCTTGATGCTGACGATGGATCGCTGGCCCTGGGTGCGGCGCACCGCTCTGCGGTCGATGGCCGCGCACCCGCGAATCTTCAGGGAATTGCTCGCCATCCATGGGGGCCGCTGAATGAACAGATCAAAAGTTAAAATCAGACAAGCTACAGCCAAAGACGTCGACCTCGCCGTGCCCCTGTTCGACGCCTATCGCCAGTTTTATCGGCAACCGCCCGCGCCTGAACGCGCACGGCGCTTTCTGCTCGACCGTCTCACCAACAAGGATTCCGAAATTCTCCTGGCCTTCTTCGATTCGACGCCCATTGGATTCACCCAGCTCTATCCGAGCTTTTCGTCCGTAAGAATGGCGCGGATTTTCATCCTGAACGATCTCTTCGTGGTCCCGGACGCCAGGCGTTCCGGCGCCGCGTCGGCGCTGCTCCATGCAGCCGCTGAACATGCGCGGGATCTGGGTGCGGTGCGCCTCGCCCTTTCAACCGAAGTTACAAATACGGCGGCTCAATCCCTCTATGAGAAGTCCGGTTGGAAACGCGATAGCGAGTTTCACCACTACCAATTGTTTCTGGATCAGTAGCTTCTACAATCCACCCTCGGGCAGAGAGGCTTTACTAAGCCACGATCTGAGGAACCACAAACGGTTTCCGATATTCCCTGCGGAACATCGCGGTCGCCTGCTTATCGCCCGGGCACGAATACGTGGCCGCATCGAAGTTCACAGACCGGCCCAGCTTATAAGAGATGTTGGCCAGATGCACCAGCGTCGTCGAAATCGCGCCTTCCTCGATCTCGGCGGTCAATTCTTCGCGTTTCCGGGTGCGAACCGCGCCGATGAAATTCGCGAAATGATCG